>NZ_VTOZ01000019.1:0-58148 GCF_008271345.1 Pseudoselenomonas caprae | reverse complement strand
GCACAATGTCAGTATCAATATTTACCATTGAGAATATAACAGCCTTGGTTAAACCTTTGGCTCAAAAGTATCAGGTCAAGGAAGTATATTTGTTTGGTTCCTATGCCCGTGGCGAAGCTGACGAAAACAGCGACTTAGATTTCCTGGTTATCGGTGGCGAGGGCTTTAAGCTTACACAGATATTTGCCTTTGGTGAAGAACTGCGCGAAATCCTCAACAAGCGAGTGGATGTCTTTGAAATCAACGAAATCAATCAAGATAGTGAATTCTACAAAACGATTATGAGAGAAAAGGTTTTGGTAGCATGAAATATTCAGATGAAGGGCGAATAAAGCAAGGAATCATAACAAGAAATAATATTTGCTATCGTGATGCATTTAAAGAAGCATATAAAAAAGGAGTTAAGATAGGAATTAGAAAAAGCGTGCTTGGTATGCTGAAACAAAAGTTGCCACCTGATGTAATCCAGGAAGTGACAGAGCTTCCTTTAGAAACAATCAAGAAGCTTGCGGAAGAAAATGATATCCCTATTTGACATGAACCATCTGAAGTCAGTCATTGATTGCGATAAGGGTTGACAAGTCAACTGGCTGAGAAGTACAATAGAAATAGAAAAAGACCACCGAAAGACGGATTCATTCCCTCGCTCGATGGTTATATCTAAGTGTTTTAGAAATAACCGCCCGGCTGGTAACTTGGCGGTTTATTTCTTTTTCAAAGACAAGATAATCAGGAGTATCAGCAGAAGCTGAAGCGTCGTCTGATCCATGTCAGAGACCTCACTTTCAAAGGATTTCGACCTTTCTGCGAGGGGAAACGAATCGCCTACCGTATCGGTGGTCTGTGGCAGACAGGTAATCTGCCACAGATATTATAGCATGGATGTAGTTGTGGAACAAATGATGTTTTGTAGACAAGACAACCCCGAAGGGCTCGATGGATGTGTGAGCCTTTCGGGGGTGTTTTATTTTGCCGTGCTGAGTTCTGCCGTCAGCCGTTTGAGCGGGAGCAGTCTTAAGATCAGGCAGCAGATGGCAAAGTCGGGGACTAGCGTTGTGGCGTTGTAGGTGGCGGAGTAGAGGATTGGTGACATGCCTTCGGGGGCATAAGCGGCGAAGAAGATGACGCCGGAAAGGAAATGGCAGAGGAATTTCAGGGTGAAGGCGGCTGTGACGCCGAGGTAGAGATGGCTGCGGAACAAGGCGACGATGGCCATGACCATGTAAGGCAGGGGATAGTCGAGCAGCACCTGCACGGGATGATAGATGAAGGGATTGAGCAGCAGGCCGATGAGGCCGCAGAGGAAGCCGGCGAGCAAGGTGATCTTGCTGCCATGGGTGCGGGCCAGTAGGATCAGCGGCACCATGGTGCCCAGGCTGATTTCACCGCCCTGCGGCAGCTGGAACAGATGGAACTGGGCGAGGACAATCGTGATGGCTGACATCATGGCAGCCTGTATAAGGATGCGTGTGGAAAGTTTCTTATGATTCATGTTAGGTCACTCCTTTGGGAACAATATCTTCTATTATAACGCAAAAAGCGAAACGCTCACAATGGTTTTGCCGCGATTGTGCTGAAAGCTATCAGACATTGAGGTTTTCCGCGTAATTTGGTATGATAGATACGTATTGTTATAAGATAAATCAGAATGATGCAGGAGGCTTGGCGATGGATTATTTGGGTCTGGATGATGAGGCTTTTATCCGCAAGAATGTGCCGATGACGAAGCAGGAGATACGCATCCTCAGTTTGGTCAAGGCGAGAATCAAGCCGGATGCGGTCATTTACGACATCGGTGCTGGTACGGGCTCGCTCTCCATCGAGGCGGCCCGTATGGCGCCGCAGGGGACGGTGTATGCCTTGGAGCGCAATCCCGAGGGCGTCAGTCTCATCCGTGCCAATGCGGCGAATTTCTCCGTGGGCAATCTCAAGGTCATGGAGACGGAGGCGCCAGCTGGCATGGAGAACCTGCCTGCGGTGGACACGGTGTTCATCGGGGGCAGTGCGGGCAGGCTGGCGGATATCCTTGCGGTGGTGACGCCGAAGCTCAAGGCAGAGGGGCGCATTGTGCTCAACTGCATCACGGTGCAGACGCTCATGCAGTGCATCGAGTATATGCGCAGCCATGCGGATATCTATGCGTATGAGGCGATACAGGTGCAGATCAGCCGTCTGCAGCAGGTGGGGCCGTATGATATGGCTAAGGCCTTGAACCCCATCTATATCGTGACCTGCTGGAAGAAATAACAACAATCAGATACTTGACGGAAGAGGGAATTGGATATGGTACATATCGTTGGTGCGGGTCCTGGCGATCCGGAGCTTATCACAGTCAAAGGTCAGCGCTATCTGCGCGAGGCGGATGTGGTCATCTATGCGGGCTCGTTGGTCAATCCGGCGCTGCTGGAGCTTTGCAAGCCGGGGGCAGAGATCCACAACTCGGCGTCGATGACGCTGGATGAGGTCGTAGCTGTCATCGAGAACGCGGAGCAGAAGGGGCAGGTGACGGTGCGTCTGCATACGGGCGATCCTTCGGTTTACGGTGCCATCCAGGAGCAGATGGATGCCTTTTCCAAGAAGGGCATCGCCTACGATATCGTTCCCGGCGTGAGCAGCTGCTTTGCCACGGCCGCAGCGCTCAAACAGGAGTATACGCTGCCGGGCATCTCCCAGACGGTCATCATCACGCGCAACGAGGGCCGCACACCAGTGCCTGAGGCAGAGAAGCTGCGCAGTCTGGCGAAGCATCAGTCGACGATGTGCATTTACCTGTCGATCGCGATGCTCGACAAGGTCGTAGAGGAGCTCATCGCGGGCGGCTATGCACCGGATACGCCGATCGCGATCGTCCAGCGGGCTTCGTGGCCGGAGGAGAAGATCGTGCGGGGGACGCTGGCAACCATCGTCAAGGATATCGAGGGCAAGAATATCGACCGCACGGCCATGATCGTCGTCAGCCGTTGCCTGGGCGCAAGCTATGATCTTTCGCGCCTGTATGCGCCGGAGTTTTCCCATATGTTCCGTGAGGCCAGCAAATGAGATTAGCCGCTTTTGCCTTGACAGCCAAGGCGTATGAATTAGCCAAGACCTTCCAGCGCAGCCTGGATAATCCGATGACCGTCTATGTGTCGGCCAAGGTGGCCCCCCCGACGGTTGCTGCCGAGACGGGGGCGGGGATAAAGACCTTTGCCAAGCTCGAGGAAGCGGTGGCCGAGACGTTTACCGCTTATGACGGGCTTGTGTTCATCATGGCAGCGGGAATCGTCGTACGGACGATCGCGCCCCTGCTGCAGGATAAGCTCCAGGACCCTGCCGTGGTCGTTTTTGATGAACGCGGCCAGCATGGCATCAGCCTGCTTTCGGGCCATATCGGCGGCGCCAATGTGCTGACGCAGCAGCTTTGCCAGGCTGTGGGAGCATCGCCGGTCATCACGACGGCGACGGACGTCAATCAGTGCCAGGCACCGGATGCCCTGGCGGCTAAGCTGTGCCTGCGCCCCTGGCCGAAGGTGCGCATCCGCACGCTCAATTCGGCGGTACTTGAGGGGCAGGAGGTATGCTGGCGGATAGACAAGACACTGCCCCACAGCGTCTTCTATAAGAGGCAGCTGGAGCAGGCTGGCCAGACCGCCGAGCTCTGCGTGACCAGCCAATGCCTGCAGTTTTGTGCCGAGGAGAAGGATAGAACTTGGGCGGTCATCCTGTCGGAGCCGAATCTGCCAGCTCTGCCAGAGCTGCCGCAGAATGTGCTCTGCCTGACGCCGCGCCGGCTCATTGCTGGTGTCGGCTGCCGCCGCGGGACGCCGGCTGCCTTGGTCATGGGCGCTTTGGATATGGCGTGCCGCATGATTGGCCGTGACCGTTCGTTCATTGATGCCTTGGCGAGTACGGTCGTAAAGCGCCATGAGGCGGGGATTTTGTTTGCGGCAGACAGTCTGGCACGGCCGGTGCATTTCTACGACCATGCGCAATTGCAGGCGATGATTGCACGGTATCAGCTGGAGGAGTCTGACTTCGTGAAGGAGAATATAGGCATCGGCAATGTCTGCGAGGCCGCAGCCTATTGCTGCGTCGGCGAGGCCGGCGGGCGGCTGGCGCTGCGCAAGACGAAATTCGAGAAAGTGACGGTAGCATTAGTATGGGAAAAATAACAGTGATCGGTATTGGCCCTGGCAGCCTTGAGGATATGACGCCGCGGGCGCGCAAAGCCATCGAGGCAGCTGAGGTCGTAGCCGGATATAACACGTATATCAAGCTCATCGAGCCGCTGCTGGCTGATAAACAGGTAATCGGCACGGCGATGATGCAGGAGATCGAGCGCTGCCGCATGGCAGTCGATGAGGCGGCAGCCGGCCGTGACACCGTAGTCGTATCCAGTGGTGATGCGGGCGTTTATGGTATGGCTGGCCTGGTGCTGGAACTCATCCTCCAGCGTGAGGAAAGCCAGCGTCCGGCATTTGGCGGCATCATTGCGGGGGTCTCGGCAGTGAATGCGGCGGCGTCGGTGCTCGGCGCACCGCTGATGCACGATTTCGCCGTCATCAGCTTGTCGAATCTGCTGACGCCTTGGGAGCTTATCCGCAAGCGCATCGAGATGGCAGCCCAGGGCGACTTCGTCACGGCGCTCTACAATCCGAAGAGCAAGAAGCGCGTGCAGAACATCGAGGAAGTCCGCGAGATCATGCTGAAGCACCGCGACCCGCAGACGCCGGTCGGCATTGTCACGGCAGCCAGCCGCGACAAGGAAGCGAAGGTCATCTCGACGCTGGCTGATTTCACCAAGGAGGATATCAATATGTTCTCGATGGTTATCATCGGCAATAGCCAGACCTATGTCAAAGAGGGCTGGATGATCACGCCGCGTGGCTATGAGAATAAGGAGAACGGTTTATGATTTTTGTTGCCGCTGGTACGCAGGATGGCCGGGAGCTGTCGAAGTACCTGCTGGAGCATGGTTATGATGTAGCGGCCTCTGTGGTCACAAGCTATGGTGAGCAGCTGCTGGCTGACTGCCGGGGGCGCAATCTCATCATCAATGACCAGCCGCTGGACCGGGAGGGGATGCAGGCCTATCTGGCTGACCATCATATACGGCTGCTGGTCGATGCCAGCCATCCCTATGCCGTCAACATTTCGGCCAATGCGATGGAGGCTTGCCAGCTGCTGGGCATTCCCTACGTGCGCTATGAGCGTGACCTCACAGCCGTGGACTACGATCAGGTCACGGTCGTGCACAGCTATGAGGAGGCGGCGGTGGCAGCGGCCAAGCTGGGGCGCCGTATCTTCTTGACGACGGGCAGCCGCAATCTGGTGAAGTTCACGACGGCTGAGGCCCTGGCAAGGTGTGAACTCATCGCTCGCGTGCTGCCCTCGGCGGAGGTCATCAGCCTCTGCGAAAGCCTTGGTCTCACACCGGGGCAGATTGTTGCCATGCAGGGGCCATTTTCCAAGCAGCTCAACAAGGAGCTTTTCCGGAAATACCGTGCCGATGTCATCGTGACGAAGAACAGCGGGTCCATCGGCGGCACCGATACGAAATTCGCAGCTGCCGAGGAACTGGATCTGCCGGTGGTCGTCATTGACCGGCCGGCCATGACCTATGGCAATATCGGCAGAACCTATGAAGATATCTTGAGATTCGTAGAGGAGCATTATTGAGATGGACTTTATCAAACAGCCAATGGAAATCGAATCACGCAGCATGGAGATCATCGCGCCGCATCTGCAGGCCTTCAATCTCGATGAGAAGACGACGAAAGTCTACAGCCGCATCATCCACGCGGCTGGTGATGTGGAATACGCCCCGATCATCCGTGTCGGCGAGGGGGCAATCGATGCAGCGATTGCAGCCCTGGCCGGTGGCTGTGATATCTATACCGATGTCGAGATGGTCCGCACGGGCATCAACAAGCGCAAGCTGGCTTCGTTTGGCGGGCAGGTGCATTGCCTGATCGCCGATGAAAAGGTGGCAGCTGCGGCCAAGGCGGAGGGTATCACGCGTTCGATGGCGGCCATGCGCACCTTCGGGGCTGCGCTGGATGGCAATATCGTCGCCATCGGCAACGCGCCGACGGCGCTCTTCGAGGTGCTGCGGCTCATCCGTGAGGAGGGAGTCCGTCCCGCCTGTGTCGTCGGCATCCCCGTAGGCTTTGTCGGTGCCGCGGATTCCAAGCAGGCACTGGCCGAAAACGGTCTGGTGCCGTATATCACCGTTGCGGGCACCAAGGGCGGCAGCCCCATTGCGGCGGCGGCCATCAATGCCATGATGTATTTCATCAACAACGAGCGAGGCTGAACGATGAACGGGACAGAGACAGGCAGGATCGTGCTGGTGACTGGCGGTGCCCGGTCGGGCAAGTCGACGTTCGCGGAGAAGCTGGCTGCGCAGAGCGGCCAGAGGATTGGCTATATCGCCACGGCACAGATCTACGATGAGGAGATGCGGTTCCGGGTCGCCCTGCATCAGCAGCGGCGCCCGGCCAACTGGCAGACCTATGAGGCGCCGTTTGGGGCAGAGAAAGCCATCCAGGCGGCCTGCCAGCAGAACGATGTCATCCTGTTTGACTGCATCACGCTGTATTTGAGCAACCTGCTCTGCAGCCTGCCCGAGGCAGAGCTTGCGGCCCAGGATAAGGTCTACGCGCTGACCCGTCAGAAGGTCGGAGCGCTCATCACGGCAGCGGAAGCGGCGGCCGAGCGGGGCTTGACGGTCATTTTCGTTACCAATGAAGTGGGCGCGGGCATTGTTCCGGAGAACAAGCTCAGCCGCATCTACCGGGATATCAGCGGGCTGGCCAATCAGCAGATTGCGCAGGCCGCAGCAGATGTATACGCAGTCATAGCAGGCATTCCAGTAAACATCAAGGCACTAGCTTAAGGAGGAACCCACATGTCGAACGCGATCATGCTCATGGGAACGAGCTCCCATGTCGGCAAAAGCATCATAACCACAGCCCTCTGCCGCATCTTCCATCAGCAGGGGCGCAAGGTCGTCCCGTTCAAGGCGCAGAATATGGCCTTGAACTCCTATGTCACCAAAGATGGCAAGGAGATGGGGCGCGCGCAGGTCGCCCAGGCCGAGGCAGCGGGCCTTGAGCCGATGGTCGACATGAATCCGGTCCTTTTGAAGCCGACGGGCAACAGCTGCTCCCAGGTCGTCCTGAACGGCGAGCCCATCGGCAATATGAGTGCCCGGGAGTATCACAAGGGGTACAGCCTCAAGGCCTTTGACGCCGTAAAAGCTGCACTGGGACGCTTGCAGGCTGGTTTCGACACGCTGGTGATCGAGGGCGCGGGCAGTCCGGCCGAGGTCAATCTCAAGGCCAATGACATCGTCAATATGCGTGTGGCCAAATACCTCCAGGCGCCGGTGCTGCTGATTGCCGATATCGATCGCGGCGGTGCGCTGGCGTCCCTGGTCGGGACGCTGGAGCTTCTCGACGAGGAGGAGCGGGCTCTCGTCAAGGGGCTGGTCATCAACAAGTTCCGTGGCGATGTGAGCCTCCTGACACCAGCCGTTGATTTTCTTGAGCAGAAAACGGGCAAGCCGGTGCTTGGCATCGTGCCGCATATCGATGCACTGGGCATCGACGATGAGGACTCGGTATCCCTGGAGGAAAAGCAGGCTGTGTCCCAGGATGCGCCCATAAGCATCGCGGTCATCCAGACGCCGAAACTTTCGAACTTCACGGATTTTGACAGTCTGGCCGCTGAGCCGGATGTATCCCTCTACTATGTGAAGTCCGTCGAAGAGCTCGGGGAGCCGGATCTCATCTTGCTGCCGGGGTCGAAGAACACCACGGAGGATCTGCTCTATTTGCGGGAGTCGGGCATCGAGGCGGCTATCCGTCAGGAGGTGGAGCAGGGAACACCGCTTTGGGGCATTTGTGGCGGCTATCAGATGCTGGGCCGCGCCATCCATGATCCCCTGCATACAGAGTCTGCCCACGATAGTGTCACAGGGATGGGGTATCTGGCTATGGAGACGACCTTTGCTGCGTCTAAGCTCACGACTCAGGTGACTGCCGATTGTGTCAAGCTGCCATTCCTGGGCAGGACGCTGATGGCAGAGGATATGCCTGGCTATGAGATCCATATGGGCAAGACGGAGTTTGGCGAAGAAATCCAGCATCCGTTCCATATCACGGCCAAGGCTGATAAAGCCTTTGATGGCTGGGATGGCGCATGGACAGCAGCGAATCATGGCGAGGTGGTCGGCACCTATATCCATGGCATCTTCGACCATGACGGGTTCCGCCGCCAGCTCATCAATGCCCTGCGGGAGCGCAAGGGGCTGGCCGGACTTTCCGTCCAGCGCAACGTGCGGATGGAGAAGGAAAAGGCCTACAATCATCTGGCTGATGTGGTGCGGCAGAGCCTCGATATGGAAAAGCTGGCTCAGATCATGGGAGAAACGACATGCTGACAGCAATCCTGGCTTTTTTCATCGATACGGTCATTGGCGACCCCAACAGCCGCTGGCATCCCGTCGTGCTGATGGGGAAGCTCATCGGCGGCCTGGAGCGGCTGTTTTATCGGCCTGAGGACAGCGACGGCAAGAAATATGCGATGGGGGCCATGCTCGTGCTGATCACGCTGCTGGTGAACTATGAGGCGGCTGCGGCAATCATGATGCTTTCCTACCATATCCCTTGGGAATGGGGCAAGATTGTTGTGGGGGCGTTGCTGCTCTCGTTCACGATTTCGCCTAAGAGCCTTGCTAAGGCCGGCAAGGGCATTTATGCACTGCTGATTCTCGGCGAAATCGAGGAAGCGCGCAAGAAAGTGGGCTGGATTGTTGGCCGTGATACGGAGGAGCTTACTGATGCCGAAATCGCCCGGGCGACGGTGGAGACCATCGCGGAAAATACAGTCGATGGCATCATTGCCCCGCTGTTCTTTTTTGTCCTTGGCGGTGTGCCGCTGGCTGTGCTTTATCGTGCAGCCAATACGATGGATTCGATGATTGGCTACAAGAACGATAAGTATCTTTATTTTGGACGGGCGGCGGCCAAGCTCGATGATGTGCTGAACTACATTCCCGCCCGCATCACGGGGGTGCTGTTCATCTTTGCGGCCTGCCTGCTGGGCTTTGATTACAAGAACGCCTATGATATGATGCTGCGGGACGCGGCCAAGCATCCGAGCCCGAATGGCGGCTATGCCGAGGCGACGGTGGCCGGTGCCCTGCATATCCGCCTGGGCGGCATCAATTCGTATTTCGGCAAGAAGTCGCTGCGTGCGTATATGGGCGAGGCCATTGAGCTGACTGCGCCCAAGCATATCATGGAATGCATCCGCATGATGTACACCGTGACTGTGATGTTTATCATTATTACCTATGCGATGTTTGGGTTATGATAGGAGTGATAAATATCACTAACATCTAGGAGGACATTATCCATGAAATCATTCATCACTGCTTTGCAATTCCTGACGCGTATCCACGTGAAGAACCAGCCAGATCTGACCATCGAGGACTTCGGCCGTAGTACGAAGTTCTTCCCGCTGGTCGGTGCGATCCTCGGTCTTATCTATCTGCTGGCGACCTGGTGCCTGATTGCTGTGTTCGGCTGGGCGAATTTTGTCACGACGATCCTGGTCCTGCTGCCGGTCCTCGTGACGGGCGGGCTGCTGCTCGATGGCTACATGGATACGGCTGATGGTGTCTTTTCGGCCCGGGACCGTGAGCGCAAGCTCGAAATCATGAAGGACAGCCGCGTTGGCTCCTTCGGTGTCATCGCGCTCGTCGCCCTTATGATGGTCAACTGGACGGTGCTGCGCGATATCAAGCTCGTGCTCATCATGACGGCCTTGTTCATCATGCCGATCATCGGCCGCATGGCCATGGTCATGGTCATCGCCTTTTTCCCCTATGCCCGCAAGGAAGGCATGGGCAAGGCTTTTGCGGATATGGCCGATAAGGAGACGGTAGCCATTGCTGGCATGACGACAATCCTGTTTGTCGTGCCCTGGGGGCAGGCGGCGATCGCGGCACTGGCTGCGGGGCTGGGCTTTGCCTGGCTGCTGGGGGTCTGGCTGACGAGCAAGCTCGGCGGGCTGACCGGCGACACCTATGGGGCGATCGAGACGTTGACCGAGACCATGGTGCTCGTCGTATTCTTAGTGACTTCCTGGATTCCAGGCGGTCTGCATATTTTATGGCGCTGAGGAAGGCGCCCCTTAGGAGCGTTTGAATTTATGGAAATCACTGTCCGTGTCCCCGGTTCCTGCGGCGAGCTGCTGCAGGGCGAGCTGCAAGGCGAGCCGTTTCTGGTCACTTGCCCGATTGGCTGCTATACGACGGTGCGTGTTTCGGATGCCTTGGCAGGCATCCATGGGCTGGGCCGCAAGTCGCTGATGGCCTTGGAGAAGACGCTGACGAGTCTCGGCAAGGAGGAGCTTCCCTGGGGAATCCGCCTGGAGTCGAGCCTGCCGCGCGGCAAGGGTATGGCTTCGTCGAGTGCTGACATTGCAGCGACCATCGCCGCGGTGGCGCTGGCCTTTGGCTATCAGCCGTATTGGGAGGAGATCATGCGGCTGGCTGTGGATATTGAGCCCACGGATGGTGTTTTCTGTCCTGGTGTCGTGTGCATCAATCATATGGATGGGCGAATGCTGGCAGGCTATCGGGGCCTGCCGGCTTTTCGTATCTCTGTTTACGATACGGGCGGTGAGGTGGATACCATCCGCTATCATGAGACAATGGCAATGTCGCCGGCTGGCAGCGCGTCGGCTGCGGCGATGGAGCAGTTCCAGCGCGGGGTGCAGCTGCGCGATGAGGCGCTGCTGGCGGCTGCGGCGACGACCAGTGCGCTGGCCAATCAGCGGCTGCTCCCCAAGGAAGGCTTGGAGGAGCTGCTGGCCTTCAGCCGGCGTCTTGGTGCGCATGGACTGAATGTGGCGCACAGCGGTACTGTGGTCGGTGTGCTGTGGCCGGCAGGCTTTGCGGATGATGAGCTGCGGCAGGCGGAACGCTGCATAGGGAAGCGCTTCCCGCAGCTGAAGTTCCTGTTGCGCTCGCGCCTGCAGGGCGGCGGCATCTGGATGGCGGCAGGCGATGACGGACAGTGGCAGGGATTGTTTGCGTGACAGGAGGAAACAAAGATGGTACAGAAGCAGGAAAAGGCGGTATTGCCGCGGCTCGTCATAGCTGCGACCCAGTCCGGCTCAGGCAAGACGACAATCGTTACGGGACTGCTCGCGGCACTGCGGGCGCGCGGGCTGGTGGTGCAGTCCTTCAAGGTGGGGCCGGATTACATCGATCCTGGCTATCACGCCCTGGCCAGTGGCAGGCCGGCACATAATCTGGATACCTGGCTGACGCCAGCCGAGCTCGTACCGGCCTTGTTCGCGGCTGAGGCCGCTGGCGCTGACCTGGCTGTCATCGAGGGCGTCATGGGACTCTACGATGGCGGCCGCCAGGGGGTGAGCTCGACTGCTGCCATTGCCAAGCTGCTGGACGCACCCGTGCTGCTGGTGATCGATGCCAAATCGATGGGAGCATCGGCGGCGGCGATAGCCCAGGGCTTCCGTGACTATGATCCGGAAGTGAAGCTGGCAGGTGTCATCCTGAACCGGCTGGGGTCTGACACGCATGAGGCGATGATCCGTGAAGCCATGGCTGCTATCGGCATCGAGGTCTACGGTGCCCTGCGCCGTGATGATGCGCTGCGGATGCCTGAGCGCCATCTGGGACTGCTGCCCGTACAGGAAAACGAGGAGCGGCAGGTCGTGCAGGCAATGGGGCAGGCAATCGGCCGCCAGCTTGACATCGCGGCGATAAGACGGCTGGCGCAGCAGGCGGCGCCACTCGCCGTCCCTGGGCTGACGGCAGCTGATGCGCCGGAGAAGCGCTGCCGCATCGGCGTGGCACGCGATGAAGCGTTTTCGTTCTATTACCCGACGAGCCTGCAGGTCTTGGAGCGCCTGGGGGCAGAGCTGGTACCCTTCAGCCCGTTGCACGATACGGCCCTGCCAGCCGTCGATGGCCTGCTGCTCGGCGGCGGATTTCCCGAGATGTTTGCCCCGCAGCTGGCCGCGAATAAAGGTATGCGCCTGGCAATCCGCCAGCAGGCGGAGGCGGGCATGCCTATCTATGCCGAATGTGGCGGGTATATGTACTTGTTTGCAGAGCTGCAGGATTTTGCGGGGGACTGCTATCCGATGGCCGGCGTGTTTTCTGGGCGGGCCGTGATGACGAAGAAATTGCAGATGGTCGGCTACGTGACGGCTGAGCAGAAATGTGATACGATACTAGGAGAAAAGGGCATGACCCTTAAAGGTCACGAATTCCATTTTTCGCTGGAACAGGAGAACGGGGAGCTGGAGCGTCCCTTTGCCTTCACGAAGCTGCGCAACGGAGCTGTCTATGCAGCGGGCCAGCAGGCTGGGCAGGCATTGGGCAGCTATCTGCATCTGCACTTTGCCGGCTGTCCGGCGGCGGCAGCGTCCTTTGTCCGCCGGTGCGAGAAATGGCATGCTAGGTAAGAGGTGGCAGACATGGAAAAGTTCGAACATGGCGGGAATATCTATCGGGAGGACGTGCCTGCTGGTGACTGGCTGGATTTTTCAGCCAATATCAATCCGGCGGGACTGGCACCTTCGGTGCGGGCCGCTTTGCTGGCGGCAGTAGACGATGTGATAAATTATCCCGATCCCGAGGCAAGGGAACTCAAGGCAGCCTTGGCGGAGCGTTATAACGTGCCTGCGGAGCAGCTCGTGCTGGGAAATGGTGCGGCAGAGCTTTTTTATCTGTTCCTGCAGACCGTCCGGCCGCGGCGTGTGCTGCTGCCGGTGCCGTCGTTCAGTGAGTATGAGCGGGCGGCGCTGGCAGCGCGCTGCAAGGTGAGCTGTTTTGCCCTCAGTGCCGAGAATGATTTCCGCATCGATTGGGAGGAGATGCTGGCGGCGCTGCCGGTGACGGACTGCATCATCCTGGGCAATCCCAACAATCCGACGGGCACGCTGGTGACGCGCAACGAGCTGGTACGCCTGCTGGAGGCAATCAAGGATGGCACGCAGTGGCTGGTCGTTGACGAGTCCTTCCTGGATTTCCTGCTCTTTGACAGCCGCTATACGGTGCGCGATCTGGTGGCGGAGTACCCGCGGCTGTTCGTCGTGCAGTCGCTGACGAAGTTCTATGCCTTGCCGGGGCTGCGTCTGGGCTTTGGCGTAGCGCAGGAAGAGCTGGCTAAGCGCCTCAATGCTGGCAAGGATGTCTGGAATGTCAACCTTCTCGCTCAGAAGGCGGGGGTGGCGGCGCTGGCGGATACGGAGTATCAGCAGCAGAGCCGCCAGCAGCTCATCGAAGAGATGCAGCGCCTGTACAAACGCATCGACGGCCTGCGCGGCATCAAGGCTTTCCAGCCAAGTGTGAACTTCATGCTGCTGGATGTCTCGGGAACGGGGCTCAGCAGCAGTGGATTTACGGCAAGATTGCGGGCGCGGGGGATTCTCGTGCGCGATTGTGCCAATTATACAGGCATCGAAGACGATTGTTATGTGCGCATTGCCATCCGCCGGCCGGAGGAGAACGATCGCCTGCTTGCCGTACTGGAGGAATTTTGATTCATGGTGAAAGTTGTATTCGTCCGTCATGGACAGACGGAATGGAATGTCAGTGGCCGGTATCAGGGGCAGTCGGATGTGGCCCTGTCGGCGGCGGGACTGGCGCAGGCTGAAAGGCTGGCTGCGGAGTTTCCCGTGGCGAAGCTTGACGCAATCTATGCCAGCGACCTGGTGCGTGCGCGCGTTACCGCTGAGACGGTGGCGCAGAGATTCGGCTTGCCCGTCCAGCTGGAGCCGGCTTTCCGGGAACTGAGCTTTGGGGACTGGGAAGGCCTGACCTATGAGGAGATCGTGGCTGCATGGCCCGATGCCATGCGCAACTTCCTGGCGCATCCGGATATCCTGGAGGTGCCTAACGGCGAGTCGTTCCCCGCTGTGCAGCAGCGGGCGCTGGAACGGTTGCACGAGCTGCTGGCTAAGCATGAAGGCCAGACCATCATGATCGCCGCCCATGGTGCCGTGCTGCGGACGATGCTGGCGGCGGCGCTGCACATGCCGCTGCAATATCTGTGGAGCATCCGGCAGTTCAACACGGCGGTCAACATCGTGCGTTACGATGCAGACGGCAATCCGACGGTAGAGTTATTGAACAGCACAGCTCATCTAGGTGAGCTCAGATAAAAGGAAGAAGGTTTGGACATGAAGGTTTTAGTGACAGGCGGAGCAGGGTTCATCGGTTCCCATTTGGTGCGGCAGCTGCTGGCTGCAGGCAATGAAGTCACCGTGCTTGACAATGTCAGCACGGGCGACTGGGGACACTTGCCAGCAGGCTGCGAGGAGTGGGAGATGGACATCCGCTCGCAGGAGATCATCCCGCGCATCATGAAGGCGCGCTTTGATGCCATCGTGCATCTGGCTGCCCAGACGATGGTCAACGTCTCGATCGATGATCCGGCGTTCGATGCGATGCAGAATGTCGTCGGCACCGTGAATGTGCTGGAGGCTGCCCGCAAGAGCGAGGTTGGCCGTGTCATCTTTGCTTCGACTGCTGCCGGCTATGGCGACGTGGCGGAAACAGAGCTGCCCATCAAGGAGCAGCAGGCACTGCAGCCGATGTCCTTCTATGGGCTCAGCAAGGTGACGGTGGAGAAGTATCTGGCGATGTACAAGGAAGTCTTTGGCCTGGATTATGTTGCGCTGCGCTTTGCCAACGTCTATGGTGAGCGCCAGGGAGATACGGGCGAGGGCGGTGTCATCAGCATCTTCGCGAAGCGGGTCGCGGCCGGCAAGGGCATTACGATCTATGGTAACGGCGAGCAGACGCGTGACTTCATCTATGCGGGGGATATCGCTGCGGGCATCTGCGCGGCCCTGGAAACGGAGAATGTCAATGCGGTCTATAACCTGAGCACCAGCACAGAGACCAGCCTCAACGAGCTCGTGAAGATCATGGAGGATATCACCTGGAAGAAGGTCGATGTGTCCTACGGTGCTGTCCGCACGGGGGACATCCGCCGCTCGGTGCTGGATAACAGCATGGCTGTCCAGAATCTTGGCTGGAAGCCGCAGACGAGCCTCAAGAAGGGCCTCAAGAACACCATCGGCTATTTCAAGGGGGCATGATGCTTATCCACAGGATCGCTGTGAATAAGCTGGCATTTTTCTCGGAGAAAATGTAAAAAATCCCTTGACTTGTTGCGTTTTTATGAGTAGAATATTTCTATGTGATGTTACGGACTCAGGCATCCATTAGCCCCGGAAGCCGTTTTCGAGAGCGTCATATACCGATAAAATAAGAATTGAAATCATTAGGGGGGAAATCGCATGAAGACAACGTTTATGGCAAATGCATCCAATATCGAGCGCAAATGGTATGTTGTAGACGCTGAAGGCCAGACTGTCGGCCGCCTCGCAGCTGAAGTCGCAAAAGTTCTTCGCGGTAAAAATAAACCGACCTTTACTCCGCACGTTGATACGGGTGATTACGTCATCGTCATCAATGCAGAGAAAGTAAAATTCACGGGTAAGAAACTGACGGACAAGACCTACTTCCGTCATTCCGGTTACCAGGGTGGCACGACGTTCACGTCCGCTGGCCTGATGCTCGAGAAGTTCCCGGAGCGCGTCCTGGAGCACGCTATCAAAGGCATGCTGCCGCACAACCGCCTCGGTGCTCAGATGTACCGCAAGCTCAGCGTTTACGCTGGCAGCGAGCATCCGCATGCAGCTCAGAAGCCGGAAAAGCTTGAGCTGAACATTCGCTAATCTGGAAAGGGAGGAACATTCTACATGGCACAAGTAAGCTACTACGGCACTGGCCGCAGAAAATCTTCCGTTGCCCGTGTTCGTCTGGTTCCGGGCGAAGGCAAAGTTACGATCAATGGTCGTAGCATGGAAGAGTATTTTGGTCTGAAGACTCTCGAACTCATCGTTCGTCAGCCGCTCAACCTTACGGAGACTGTTGACAAGTATGACGTCATCGCAAACGTTGCAGGTGGCGGTGTAACTGGTCAGGCAGGCGCCATCCGTCACGGTATCACCCGTGCACTCATGGAGATGGATGCTGATCTTCGTCCGGCCCTCAAGAAGGCTGGTTTCGTAACGCGTGACCCGCGTGAGAAAGAGCGCCGTAAATACGGTCTCAAGAAAGCTCGTAAGGCTTCCCAGTTCTCGAAACGTTAATCCGTTTTATACGAACAATATATCCGCAGCTTCGGCTGCGGATTTTTTTGCCGCGGGGCAAAAAAAGAACCAGCAAGTGTACTTGCTGGTTCTTTTTTGCTGTTGATGATTGCTGCTTACTTCTTCAGCGCCTCTTTGAGGATTTCCGTCAGGGCTTTCTGTGAGATACGCATCATGTCAGAGAGCAGAGCGTTGTACAGATCGCCACCGTCCGTTACGCCACGGCCATTTTCCGTGATGAAGAATTTTTTCGGATGATCTTCTGCTTTGTAGGCCTCGTCAAGTTTTTCCTGGACAAGTTTCTCAATTTCCTGTTCTGTCATTAAAGACACCTCTTTCCTAAAATCTAAATATATTATACGACATTGTGTGATGTTTTTCCTTGTTTTTTCTAAAAATAAATGAAATTAATCTTTTCAGCTGCTTTCCATTGAATTTGAATCACAATTTAATTGCTACTTAAAACTAATTTAAATACAAGCCCTTATACTGTAACCATAGCAAGCAACCGAAGCAAGGCTGCTTGCCTGGAGCAAGCGAGTACAGAAAGGTGATGGATAATATGAAAAGCATGAAGAAAAAACTGTTAGCAGGTGTAGTGGCCGGTGCGGTCCTTACGGGGGTAGGCCTCAATGCGACGAGCGTGAAGGCTGCTGAGAACATGCAGCGCCAGACGCCGCCGCCGATGCATCAGCAGGGACAGATGGGACAGCATCCGCCGGTCCAGATGAGTGCGGATGAAGCAGCGAAGAACATCCATGAAACGTTTGGCGTCGATGAGGCTGAGGTAAAGGCAGCCATCACGGCGCACAAGGATTTCCGCGATATCGGCCAGGCAGCGATGCTCTCCAAGATCAGTGGCAAATCCTTCAAGGATGTGCTGGGCATGAAGACCGAGAAGAACAACTGGCCGGAGATCGGCAAGAGCCTTGGCGTGACGCGCGAGCAGGTAGAGACGCAGATGCTCACGATGCAGGCCATGCACATCGAGAAGAAAGCGAATATCGGCAAGGACAGAGTCCTGGCGCTGCTCAAGAACGGCTACCAGGCACGGGACATCGAGTGTGCGGGTCTGCTGGCCAAGGCTGCGGGCAAGGACGTACAGGCTGTCCTGGACATGAAGAAGATCAACAATCGTTGGACGGACGTTGCTGCGGAGCTGGGTGTGGACAAGAACGTGCTCAGACCTGAGAAAGGGGCACGCCCAGGCCATGGACCGCAGGGCGGCCCGCCGGCTGAGGGCATGATGGGAGCTCCGGACGGTGCGCCTCAGGGCGAGCCGCAGCCGGCCGAATGATTGCATATGGTATGGCTGTCACACGCTTCTGCGTGTGGCAGTTTTTTTGTTTGGAAGCATCGTTCTATACGTTAATGGAATAATGTCTGCATTTTTTGCTGAAAAATGTAAAATATGTATTGACAAGAAAAACAAAAGCGTGTAGTATATGAAACATCGACGGGTTAACAACTTTACAGTCGATAACAAAGATAAATCGGCGAACGGGAAATAGTAGGAATGCAGGTCGCTGTCAAGCGAGCCGGAGACTGGGGAACCAGTGGTGTGAAGTCCGGTCAGCGAGGTGTTTTGAATGGTCCCGCGAGAGTCCACCGAAAACAGCCTGGGCTGTAAGTAGGCTGGAACGGCTGCCTCCGTTAACGGGCTACGGCATCGGCTCTTTGGGCCTGCGCCGGAATGAGGTGCGTCTTTGACGTATGAAAACGGGTGGTACCGCGAAGTAGATTCGCCCCGACTGGATTTTTCCAGCCGGGGCTTTTGTATTACATATAGGGGATGAGCAGATGAAGGTAAAGATGTGTGGGATGAAATCGTTGCTGGCAGCCAAGGTTGCCGAGGAAGCCGGAGCAGATTTCATCGGGTTTATTTTCTGGCCGCAGAGCCATCGTTATATTGAGCCGGAACATGCAGCCGTCATCGCCGGGCAGTTGCAGCAGGCTTGGAAGACAGGCGTCTTCGTCGATGAGGATATCGAGAAGGTCAACGAGATTGTCCAGCAGGTACATCTTGACTTCGTCCAGCTCCATGGACATGAGAACGCGGCTTATGCCCGCAAGGTGCAATGTCCCGTGATCAAGGCGTTCCATTACGATGATGGATTCAGTGCGCAGGCAGCCAATGAGTTCCCTGCTGAAATGATCTTGATCGATACTTACCGTCCGGGGCAGCCGGGTGGTACGGGGGAACCCTTTGACTGGCGGGATGCCGCGGAAGAGATAGCCAAAGTGGAGAAACCCGTGCTGATTGCCGGTGGCATCAATACGGGGAATCTGCGGACGGTGGCGCGTATCTTTCATCCGTATGGTGTGGATGTATCGGGCGGTCTCGAGGAGAACAAGGAGAAATCAATCAGCAAGATACAGGCTTTCATGCGTCGCGCACGGAGCCTGCCACGCGGGAGGAAACGTCATTGAAAGATATTTTAGGCGAAATTGTCGAAAAGAAAAAAGCTATCGTAGCTGAGGCCAAGCGGAAAATGCCTCTGGCGGAAGTGAAGGCACGCATGCAGCCGGGGACATTCCGCATGAGCAAGGTCTTCAAAAAAGATGCATGGAATCTCATTGCAGAGTGCAAGCTCCAGTCGCCAGCCAAGGGGCGGCTGAACCAGACACACACGGTGGAGCAGCTGGCGGCTATCTATGCAGCCAACGGTGCCAGTATGCTATCCGTGCATACGGATCCCCATTTCCTGGGCTGCAATGAAGATTTCTGCAAGGTGCGCGAGCTCGTGGAGCTGCCACTGCTGCGCAAGGACTTTGTCATCGATGACTATCAGCTGTATGAGGCGCGGATGCTGGGGGCCGATGCTGTGCTGCTGATTGCCCGCATCCTATCCCCAGAACAGCTCAAGGAATATCTCTATACGGCTTGGAGCCTGGGCATGGATGCGCTGGTCGAGGTGCATGATGAGGTGGATATGGCCGCAGCCCTGACGACACCGGCAGAATTCATCGGTATCAACAACCGCAACCTCAAGACCTTCACGACGTCGATCGAGCAGACGCTGCAGCTTCTGCCCTATGCCGACAAGGAACGGGTGCTGATCAGCGAAAGCGGCGTGCTTTGTGCAGACGATGCCAGGGTATTGCGTGAGGCTGGCTGCGATGGCATCCTGGTCGGTGAAGGCTTGGTGAGGGCTGGTGATATCGGTGCGATGACGAATGCGCTGGCGGATATCGATGCAGGCAATGACAGGAAAATGATGGCATAAGGAGATAGACAGAATGAATACCAAGGGAAGATTTGGCCAGTATGGCGGGCAGTATGTGCCGGAAATCGTGATGCCGGCGCTCAATGAGCTTGAGGCCGCTTACCATAGATATAAGAACGATCCGGAATTCACGGAGCAGTTCCGCGCGTTGCTGCGCGAATATGCAGGGCGTCCGACGAATCTCTACTACGCAGAGAAACTGACCGCGCATTATGGCCGGGCGAAGATTTTCCTCAAACGTGAGGACCTGCTGCACACGGGAGCTCATAAAATCAACAATGCGCTGGGGCAGGCGCTGCTGGCTAAGCTCATGGGCAAGAAACGCATCGTGGCGGAGACGGGGGCCGGCCAGCATGGTGTGGCTTCGGCTACCGTTGCTGCGCTGTTTGGCATGGAGTGCCATGTGTTCATGGGGGCTGTGGATGTCGAGCGGCAGAAACTCAACGTGTTCCGCATGAAGCTGCTCGGCGCCAAGGTCATCCCCGTTTCAAGCGGCACGGGAACTCTCAAGGATGCGACGAGCGAGGCCATCCGCTATTGGGCGACGAATATCACCGACACCCATTATATCATCGGCTCGGCTGTCGGCCCCCATCCGTATCCGACGATCGTGCGCGACTTCCAGAAGGTCATTGGCGAGGAAATCCGCGAGCAGATCAAAGCGCAGACCGGGGGACTGCCGGATTATCTGGTCGCCTGCGTCGGCGGCGGCAGCAATGCCATCGGCACATTCTACGATTTCCGCAAGGACAGTGCTGTCAGGAAGTTTGGTGTCGAGGCAGGCGGCCGCAGTGATGGGGTGGCGGATAATGCCAAGACGCTCTCCGGTGCTGGTGAGCCGGGAATCCTGCATGGTGCCTTCAGCTACCTGCTGCAGACGCCTGATGGCCAGGTCGTCGAGGCGTATTCGATATCCGCAGGTCTTGACTATCCGGGGGTAGGGCCGGAACATTCCTACTATAAAGATGAGAACATCGTCAAATATGTATCGGTCACGGATGAAGAGGCCTTGGCGGCCTTCCAGCGCTTGTCGCAGATCGAGGGCATCATTCCTGCCTTGGAGAGCTCCCATGCGTTGGCGTACCTTGAGAAACTGATGCCGGAAACAAAAGCTGGTGAGTCCGTAGTCGTATGCTTGTCGGGCCGTGGCGATAAGGATGTAGCCATGGTGGCCAGGGCACTGGGGGAGGATATCGAGTTATGAACCGTATTGAGGCGAAGATGGCAGCGCTCAAAGCTGCTGGCAAAAAAGGCATTTATATCTATATCACCTGCGGTGCGCCGGATGTGGCGACGACAATCGAGGCAGTCCGGCAGGCTGAGCAGAATGGCGCTGATCTCATCGAACTGGGACTGCCGTTCTCAGATCCGATGGCCGATGGCCCGGTCATCCAGACCGCATCGGTGGTGGCGCTCAAGAATGAGATGACGCTGGCCAAGGAGCTGGAAATCCTGCGCGAGATCCGCAAGTTCTCGGATATCCCCTTGGTGGGTATGGGGTATATCAACAATATGTACCACTATGGATTTGCGAGATTCGTCAAGGATTTCCAAGCTGCTGGCATGGATGGCATCATCGTGCCGGATGTCCCGCATGAGGAGTCGGAAGAGATGCGCCGGATCTGCCAGGAGAATGATTTCGTGCTGGCGGAATTCATCACGCCGGGCACGACGGAGGCGCGCATGCAGGATACCTGCAAGGATGCACGTGGTTTCATCTACTGTGTCTCCAACAATGGTGTCACAGGGGTCAAGAAGGTGGACTACCGTGTGATCGGCGGCGTTTGCGACAAGGCGCGCAAGTATACGGATACGCCGCTGGCGGTGGGCTTTGGCATCGGCTCGGCTGAGGCGGCTGTGGAAGCCGCTGCGCATGCGGATGCTGTCATCGTGGGCAGTGCTGTGGTCAAGCGTCTGCTCGACCATGAGCTTACGGAAGCCATGGCCTTGGTCCATGAGATGCGCGTGGCGCTCGATGCGAATTATGCGCAGTGAAAACAGAGAAAAGGATTTTTAGAAGCGATGACGAATAGTTATTTCTAGGAAATTCGATTCCAGAAAGGAAGATAGCTATGATCGTCACTGATATAAAAACCGTAGATGCGGCCGAAGATCTCATTCGCCGCCATACGCAGAACCGTCCGGAAAAACCAAGGAGCGTACAGGAGATATCGGCCCGCTACCGGCAGGCGATAAAGCAGTATCAGGTACTCATGCATGCGGAGATCGATAACCGCGAGCAGCGGGTCATGCTGTATTCGGAAATCAAGACGCTCGGCTGGTGTTTGGGACGCGACGAGCATAAGGTGGTAAAGGATATCAACACGCCGCAGCCATGACGGCGTCCATCCGGTGAAAGCCCCTGCCTGGTGATAAGACGCCAGGCAGGGGCTTTTTCTGGATGGGAGTGAGACATATGAAGCTTGAGCCAGCGTGTGCTGACTTTTGCCGGTTGGCAAAGACGAAGAATCTCATCGCTGTGTCGGCAGAACTCAATATGGATATGGATACGCCAGTGTCGGTATATTATAAGCTGGTCGATGAGCACAAAGGCTTCATCCTGGAGTCGGTTGACACGACGCATCAGCAGTTCGGCCGCTATTCGTTCATCGGAGCAGAGCCGTTTGCACGGCTGCAGGTCTTCAAGAACCGCTTGATGATCAAGGAAAATGATTTGATGAAGACCATCGAGGGCAATCCGGTCGCAGCAATCCGCCAGTACATGGCACGGTTCCAGCCGGCCATCGAAGATGCGGCGATCCCTCTGGCCAATGGTGGACTGGTGGGGTATTTCAATTATGAGATTGTTGGGACCTTTGACCGGGTGCGGGGCTTGGACATCGGGGAGGAGGATCTCTTGGGGCAGTTCATGCTCTGCCGCATTCTGGTCGTCTACGATGCGCTGCGCAACCGGGCAAGGATTGTCTGCTTTGCTGACATCAAGGCTGGCGAAGAGCCTGAGGCTCTGTACCACAGCATCGAGGCGAAGATGGAAGCTTTGCAGCAGAAGCTCGCAGCGCCGGTGGCCTTGCGGGCAGCAAAGCCTGCAAAGCGCCAGGAACCTGTGGATTTCCTCGGGAAGTATGGGCAGGTGCCTGAGGATTTCCTCACGGCGATCCGCAAGGCCAAGGAGCATATCTTTGCCGGAGATATCTTCCAGATCGTGCCTTCGCGTCAGTTCCGGCAGAAAATCACCAAGCCCTGCTTTGATTTCTACCGCCGGCTGCGGCAGGTGAATCCGTCCCCCTATATGTTTTACCTCAACTTTGGCCGCGTGAAGCTTGTCGGCGCTTCGCCGGAGATGCTGGTCAAGGTGACCGGTGGTACCGTCTATACTTATCCGATTGCCGGTACGCGCCGCCGGGGCAGGACGGCCGCAGAGGACAGCGAGCTGGCGGCAGGCCTCAAGGCGGACAGCAAGGAGGTTGCAGAGCATTCGATGCTCGTGGATCTGGCGCGCAACGATATCGGCCGCATCAGCGAGCCGGGCTCGGTCCGCGTGACCAAGCTCAAGCAGGTCGAGTATTTCAGCCATGTCATGCATATGGTTTCTGAGGTGGTGGGCAAGATAAAAGCGGGCTATACGCCGATGGATGTGCTCAAGGCGACGTTCCCGGCGGGAACAGTCAGCGGGGCACCGAAGCTGCGGGCGATGGAAATCATCCATGCGCTTGAGCCGGTGAAGCGCGACACATATTCGGGGACAGTCGGCTATATGGACTTTGCCGGCAATATGGATATGTGCATCACCTTGCGCACGATGCGCATCGAAAACGATGACACGGCCATCATCCAGTCGGGGGCTGGCATCGTGGCTGACTCGGTGGCCGAGAAGGAATACCAGGAGATCCTGCAGAAATCCAAGGCGCTGTTTGAGGTAGTAGAGGAGGTGGAAAACGATGTTGTTGCTTTTAGATAACTACGATTCGTTCACCTACAATGTCTACCAACTCTTGTCGGAACTTGGGGCTGAGGTCGAGGTCATACGCAACGATCAGACGACCGTAGAGGAAATCCGCCGCCACGGCTATGCGGGCATTGTGCTTTCACCGGGGCCGGGGGTACCGGCGGAGGCCGGCATCACAGAGCAGGTGATTGTCGGGCTGAAGGGCGAGCTGCCGATGCTGGGCATCTGCCTCGGCCATCAGGCCATTGGCGAAGTCTTTGGCGGCCAGGTGGTGCGGGCTGGCGAAATCGTGCATGGCAAGACTTCGCCGCTGAAGCATACCGGTCAGGGCTTGTATGCCGGACTAGCTCAGGGAATCCCGATTGGCCGCTATCATTCGCTGGTGATCGACCGGGAGACACTGCCGCCGTGCTTTGCCGTTACCAGTGAGCTGGCTGATGGCATGGTCATGGGCATCCGCCATAAGGAATATGATATCGAGGGGATACAGTTCCATCCTGAGTCCATCCTGACGCCGGATGGACGTACGATGATGCAGAATTTCCTGGCGCGTCTGGGTTGAGGAGGAAAGATTATCTGGCCTTCCCTGCGGGGAGGGCTTTTTCTTTTGCCTGAGTGTGCTATAATAGAAGCCGTCATGCTTTTTATGATGGTGAAAGGAAATATTCATGCGAAATATACTGACCAAGGCGGGAATCCTGGTGCTGCTGTTCCTGATGCTGCTGCCAGCTGTTCCCGTGGCCGCGGGCAGGCATAAGGCTGACCAGGCGGCAAAGCCGAAGGCCAGGATCTTGTTTGTGCCGCAGGACAACCGGCCGACATCCTGCGAGCAGACCGCTGATGTGGTACGCAAGCTCGGCTATGAAGTGGTGATGCCTGACAAGGAATTGCTGGGCGGGCTCAAGAAACGCGGCAATCCCGAGCGTCTGTGGCAATGGACCAAGGAGCAGGCGCCGAAGGCCGATATCGCGGTGATTGCGACGGACTCGCTGCTCTACGGCGGCCTGGTAGCCTCGCGCAAACACAATACACCGCTGCCGGTACTGCAGGAGCGGGCTGGCAGGCTGGCGGAGCTGCATCGGGACAATCCTGGCCTCAAGCTCTACGCCTTTGCGTCGCTAATGCGCACGCCGCGCAGCGGCGAGGCGTCGGGCGGTGAGGACCCGGATTATTATATTGATTACGGGGCCAAGATCTTCCGCTATACGGGGCTTATGGACAAGGCTGAGATGCGCGGGCTCAGTGCCGCCGAGGCGGATGAGGCGATGGAACTGGAGTCGGCAATCCCGGACTGGGTGCTGGCCGATTGGATGAAGCGCCGGCAGCATAATGTCGATACGACGAAAATGCTCATCGACGACGTGCGCGCTGGTGCCATGGAGTATCTGCTGGTGGGCAAGGACGACAATGCGAGCTTGTCGCAGACCCATCGCGAGAGCCGCTGGCTGAAGACTTATGCCGAGGGGATTCCGGCCGAGCACTTCCAGCTGGTAGCGGGCATCGATGAACTGGGCCTGCTGCTCTTGAGCCGGGCCGCCAATGCCTGGGAACATGTCGTCCCGCAGGTGGCGATTCGGTATAATGAAGGCTTTGGCGGACAGACGATACCGACGTATTCCGATGAGCGCGTCGAGGCGACCCTGCAGACGGATCTGCAGATTGCTGGCGGAAGGCTTGTGGCGGAACCGGCGAAGGCGGATTTCACGCTGCTGGTGAATACGAATCCGGATGGCGTCACTGGCGAGGCCAACCATATCCGCGACTGGGAGCAGGCGCCGCTGAACAACGGGCAGGATCGTGCGGGAACCAATGCTTTCCTGCGGCAGCTGCGGGAGCTGCTGCACAAGGGCTATGCCGTAGGCGTAGCTGATATAGCCTTCACGAACGGTGCGGACAATGCGCTCATGCGCCACTTGGAACAGGAGAACCTGTTGTTCTCCCTGCGTTCGTATGCCGGCTGGAATACAGCGACCAATAGCCTGGGTTTTTCCCTGGCTCAGGGCATGCTCGCTGCGCGCATGCCCAAAGCGGCGGCCAACGCACTGCTATTGACCCGCTATCTGGACGATTGGGGGTATCAGGCCAATGTGCGCACGGCACTGGCCATGGAGATTGAACAGTTGGAAGATCCGCAGGTATATCTCTATCTGGGCGATTATGAGCCGTATATGGTGGAGCAATCGACGGCATTGCTGCAGGCGTTTGCCCGCGAGCATCTGCCACAGCTGCATAGGCCGGAGACATTGCGGGTGACGTTTCCTTGGCAGCGCATGTTCATAGCGGATATCCGCTATGATGCGCAGAACTGAAGAGCAGCGGGAGCAATCCCGCTTTCTTTTCAGCTTTAAAGTCAAAAGGTCAGAAATAATATTTGACTTTTTGACTTTAAGCAGTATAATAAGAATTAGAAACGGAACCGTTCGAATGATGACATGAGATTACGGAGGAAATAGATTATGGGACAGGAAAGATATACGGCGAAGACCATGGCGGCCTTGCAGTCGGCACAGCAGCTGGCAGCCATGCGCTACCATCAGGAGATCAGCTCAGCGCATGTATTGCTCGCGCTGGCCAAGGAGCCGGAGGGGCTGCTGGCGACGATCTTTGCAGACTGCCAGACGGATATGCCGATGCTCAAGGCCCGGCTGGAGCAGGTATTAAACAAGATCCCGAGCGTCAAGGGCTCGGACCGTCTGGGCATGGGCATGGATATGGTGCGCGTGCTGGGGCGGGCGGAAGAGCTGGCCAAGGCGATGAAGGATGACTATGTATCGACGGAGCATCTGCTGCTGGCGGTTGTCAGTGATGGCAGTGACGAAGTGCAGTCCATCTGCCGGGAGTTCAAGCTCACGAAGAGCAGCATCCAGAGCTCGATCAAGAAGAATCGCAAGCAGAATGTCACGAATGAGAACCCGGAGGAAGGCTATAAGTCGCTGGAGAAATTCGGCCGCGACCTCACGGAGGCAGCGCGCCATGGCAAGCTCGACCCTGTCATTGGCCGTGACGAAGAGATCCGCCGCACGATCGAGATCCTGTCACGCCGCACCAAAAACAATCCGGTGCTGATCGGCGAGCCGGGTGTCGGCAAGACCGCAATCGTCGAAGGGCTGGCCCGCCGTATCGTGGCAGGGGATGTGCCGGAGTCCCTGAAGAACAAGACGCTGTACTCCCTCGACATGGGGGCGCTGATCGCCGGTGCCAAGTTCCGCGGTGAATTCGAGGAGCGCCTCAAGGCGGTGCTGAACGAAATCGTCAAATCCGACGGCCAGATCCTGTTGTTCATCGATGAAGTGCATACGGTAGTCGGTGCCGGTGCGGCAGAGGGCGCTATGGATGCGGGCAATCTCTTGAAGCCCATGATGGCACGTGGCGAGCTCAGATGCATCGGCGCGACGACCCTCAACGAGTACCGCAAATACATTGAGAAGGATACGGCCCTGGAGCGCCGCTTCCAGCCGGTCATGGTCGGCGAGCCGTCGGTGGAGGATACGATCTCTATCCTGCGCGGGCTAAAGGAGCGCTATGAGGTGCATCATGGTGTCCGCATCCGCGATGCTGCGCTGGTATCGGCAGCCGTGCTCTCCGACCGGTATATTTCGGACCGCTTCCTGCCCGACAAGGCCATCGATCTTGTCGATGAGGCGGCAGCTAAGCTGCGCACGGAGATTGAGTCGATGCCAGGGCCGCTCGATGAGATTCGCCGCAAAATCATGCAGCTGGAGATTGAAGAGCAGGCTTTGAAGAAAGAAAATGACGAGGCATCGAAGGCGAAACTGGATTCGATTGCCAGTGAAAAGGCGGCGCTGCAGCAGCAGGAAAGCGGGCTCAAGGCAAAATGGGAGAGTGAGAAACAGGCTATCCTGCGCGTCCGCGCGATAAAGAAAGAAATCGATGAAGTGAACAGCCAGATGGAGGCGGCTGAGCGCGCCTATGACCTCAACCGCATGTCGGAGCTTAAATACGGCAAGCTGCCTGAGCTGCAGAAAAAACTGGCCGATGAGGAGAATATCATTGCGGCTAAGTCTAAGGATGAGCAGCTGCTCAAGGAAGAAGTTGGTGAGGAAGATATCGCCAAGGTCGTCAGCCGTTGGACGGGGATACCGGTGGCCAAGATGATGACAGGAGAGCGCGAAAAGCTGATTCATCTCGAAGAAGGACTCCATACGCGGGTCGTGGGTCAGGATGAGGCGGTGAAGGCTGTCAGCGAGGCCATTTTGAGAGCGCGGGCGGGAATCAAAGACCCCAACCGTCCAATCGGCTCCTTCATTTTCCTTGGCCCCACTGGTGTCGGCAAGACTGAGCTGGCCAAGACGCTGGCTGAGTCGCTGTTTGACGATGAACGCAGCATGATCCGCATCGACATGAGCGAGTATATGGAAAAGCATAGCATTGCCCGCCTGATCGGTGCGCCTCCGGGCTATGTCGGTTATGATGAGGGCGGCCAGCTGACCGAGGCTGTGCGCCGCCGTCCGTACAGTGTCATCCTGCTCGATGAGATCGAGAAGGCGCATCGCGATGTGTTCAACGTGCTGCTGCAGATCCTCGATGATGGGCGGCTTACCGATGGCAAGGGCCGTGTGGTCAACTTCAAGAACACGGTCATCATCATGACGAGCAATCTCGGTTCCCAGGAAATCCTCAACAAGGATTATGAGGAAGCCAAGTCAGCTGTGGACAGTATCCTCAAGGAATACTTCCGGCCGGAGTTCCTGAACCGCGTGGACGATATCATCGTCTTCAAGGCGCTGCAGAAGGAGCAGGTCAAGAATATCGCCGCTATTCTCCTACAGAAACTCGGCGAGCGGCTGCAGAAGCAGGTCAGGATCACCTTGGGCTGGGATGAAGCGGCTCTGTCGGCTCTGGCTGAGCAGGGCTTCGACCCGAACTTTGGCGCCCGGCCGCTGCGCCGCCTGCTCGTGCATACCGTTGAGACGGAACTGTCCAAGTCCATTATCCGCGGGGATGTACAGGAGGGCGACACGGTGGCTATCGGCTTTGCAGATGGCGCGTTCACCTTCACCAAAGCATGATGCTGCACATAGAAAAAACGGTGGCTGGAGTGATCGATCACTCCAGCCACCGTTTTGTTATGGCGTGGGGATGAATCTGGCGAGGAAGGTATGATTCCCGTCCAGAAGGTCCTTATGCAATTTTGCCAGCGGGGCGAAGATTGGAGAGTACTGCAAGCGCAGCTTGAAGCGCAGGAACGTGTGGTTCGTGCAGCCGAAGATGGGCACGCGGTTGAGTACGTAGCGGTTATCGCCTTGGCCGGCGAGGCCGTAGTTGACGGTGAAAGCGCCCTTGTAGCCGGCGTCTTTCACCCGCTGCTGCAGCTCCTCATCATAAGAGCCGCAAGGGTAGGCAAGGAAGTTTATCGTCTTGCCGAGCTTCCATTCCAAAGCTTTTTTTGACCCGTCAAGCTGATTCCAGGTTTCTTCGGGGCTCGTGCTGTCGAGCTGGGCATGGGAGAGGGTGTGGCTCTCGAAGTTGATGAGCCCGCTCTCCTGCATCTCCGCTGCCTGGGACCAGGTCAGATAATTGGGATAGGTGCTGACGTAGTCAGAGATAAGGAAAATGGTGCCGCGCAAGTTGTATTTCTCCAGGATGGGGAAAGCATTGCGGTAATTATCGGCATAGCCGTCGTCGAAGGTGATGATGACAGGTTTATCCGGCAGCGGCCGTCCCTCGTCCCAGGCGGAAATCATCTCGTCCGGTGTGATGGTGTGGTAGCCATTGTCAGCCAGATACTTCATCTGCGTTTCGAACTGGTCTGTGTGTACGGTCAGCGCGTTCTCGTCGCGATCATTGATCTGATGGTAGTTTAATACGGGAACGGAATCTGCTGCACCATGCATGAGATAGAGGCAGCCGCCGATTCCTGCAAGCAGAACGGCTAGCAAAACTCCACCCAGCCGTTTTAGCCATGTTGCCATGAAAGACACATCCTTTTGTTGATTTTAATATCCTGTCTAATATATACCAATGCGGCAAGCATGTCAAATGATAAAAGGGCGCTGCGCCGCTCTGCAAGCAAAAATCCGCTGACGCTGGTGTCAACGGATTCGTATGCATCGGTATGTAGATCGGTTAAGGAACCCGGGGCGGAGCTCAGCCGATGACGCGGCAGGCACCGGCATAGTGGGCAACGCGGTAATCGCGGGACAGGGAATCGTAAGCGATGCCGTGCGTGCTGGAGGCGTGGATCATCTGACCGTTGCCCACGTAGATGCCGACATGGGAGATATTCACGTAATCGCCCGCGAAGAAGACGAGGTCGCCAGGCTGCAAGTCGGCTTTGTTGACCGGGTGGCCAGCGGAGATCTGGATATCAGCAGTCCGTGGCAGGTTGATGCCGTGCTTGGCGTAAACGTACTGGACGAAGCCGGAACAGTCAAATCCGCTGGGCGAGGATCCACCCCATACATAAGGAACACCCAGAAATTGCTGTGCCGTGCCGATGATAGCGCTGATGCCGGCCAGATATGACTTGTGCTGCACGAATTTCGGCATAGCGCGGTGCAGGAGTGCCTGATAAGACTGGTCACCGACAAGCCCATCGGCAGTCAGATGATGATCGCGCTGGAATTGGCGGACGGCCTCCTGTGTTGCGGGGCCAAAATCGCCATCGACGCTGACATCATAACCGGAGCTGGCAAGTGCTTGCTGGATTTCACTGATTTCCTGCCCTGTGTCGCCGAGACGGAAGGCTGCGGCATCGCAGATGGAAGGGATGGACAGACAGAATGTGGCAGCTAATAATAGACGACCTAACTTATGCAAGGGAAATCCTCCTTAATAATATAGTTGATGTTTCATAAATAAGAAAGAATAGGTTCCAATCAAAACCGAGCCCATTATATCATGTTAGCACCTGACAGGTCAAATAGGTCATAACTTTGCCGAGCATATCCTGGACAAAGGGGCTTTCATTCGCTGCGGATTCGTTTTATAATAGATGGGTGCATTTGATTAGGAAATGAAGGCAATCTAAAAATAAAGGAGATATTGCGATTTATGCAAAGAAATGATTTGTGCTGGTGTGGCAGCGGCAAGAAGTATAAGAAATGCCATGAGGACTTTGACGAGCGTCTGAGCGAGATGAAGTTCGATGTATTCCTGGGACAGTGCCGCCCCCCGAAGAAAATCATCAACAATGCGCATGACATCGAGTGCATCCGCAAGGCAGGCGTCATCAATGATGGTGCGCTGGATCTGGCGGGGACGATGATCAAGGCGGGCATGGACACGGCGACGATCGACAAGGCCGTGCATGACTATATCGTGGAGCGCGGCGGCTATCCGTCCTGCTTGAATTATGAGGGCTTCCCGAAGAGCTGCTGCATCTCCCTCAATGAGGTAGTCTGCCATGGCATCCCGTCACCGAAGACCATCCTCAAGGACGGCGATATCCTGAACATCGACATCACGACGACGCTGGACGGCTATTATGCGGATGCCTCGCGGATGTTCATGGTCGGCGAGGTCAGCCCTGAGGCGGAAAAACTCGTGCGCGTGACGAAGGAGTGCATGGAGCTCGGCATCGCTGCTGCCAAACCGTGGCATTTTGTCGGTGACATCAGCGCGGCTTGCGGCAACCATGCCCATGCCAATGGCTATACGGTCGTCACGGACCTCGGCGGCCATGGCGTCGGCAAGGATTTCCATATGGAACCCTTTGTCGCCCATGAAGGCGAAGCCAATACGGGCATGCTGCTCGTGCCGGGCATGGTGCTCACGGTGGAGCCGATGATCAATATGGGCAAGAAGAATGTCACGGTCGACGCCAAGGACAACTGGACCGTGCGGACGAAAGATAAGAGCCTGTCAGCCCAGTGGGAGAAGACGATTCTCATCACGGAGACGGGGACGGAGGTATTGTCGTCGTAATGACTACGTTCAAGGAATTAGGAATCAGCGACAGCGTCTGCGAGACGCTGCGCTATAAGGGCATCAAGGAGGCTACGCCGGTACAGGAGGCAGCTATCCCGCTCGTGCGGGCTGGCCGTGATGTCATCGCGCAGGCGCAGACCGGCACGGGCAAAACGCTGGCCTTTCTGCTGCCAATCCTCGAGAAGATCAAGCCGCAGGCTGAAGTAGCACAGGCCCTTGTGGTGACACCGACCCGGGAGCTGGCCATCCAGATCGCCAAAGTGGCGGCACTCGTTGGTGAGGCATCCGGTGTGAGTTCGCTGGTCATTTATGGCGGGCAGGATATCGAGCGGCAGAAGCAGAAACTCCGCCGTCATCCGCAGCTCATCATCGGTACGCCGGGCCGCTTGCTCGATCATCTGCGCCGGGGTACGATTGACTTGTCAAAAGTCAACAAGGTAGTGCTGGATGAGGCCGATGAAATGATGCGGCTCGGCTTCATCGAGGATGTCGAGGTGCTGCTCAAAGCTGCGGCAAACGACCGCCAGCTGACGCTGTTCTCGGCGACTATGCCGGACCGCATCAAGGCCTTGGCGCATCAGTATATGCGCGCCCCGGAGAATATCAAGATCAAGAGCGAGCATGTCACGCTGGATGCCATCGAGCAGGTCATCATCAATACGACCGAAGAGGTGAAGATCGATCGTCTCTGTGAGTGTATCAACAGTGACAATCCTTATCTGGCCATGGTATTCTGCCATACGAAGCAGCGTGCGCATATGGTCACGATGGCGCTGGCGGCCCGCGGCTATCTGGTCGACGAGCTGCATGGCGACCTGTCACAGGTACAGCGGGCACTGGTGCTCAAGCGCTTCCGCAAGGCGGAGCTGCAGATCCTCTGTGCGACGGATATCGCTGCCCGCGGTCTTGACATCGAGGGCGTTACGCATGTATTCAACTATGATATTCCCCATGACGCCGAAAGCTATATTCATCGCATCGGCCGTACGGGCCGTGCCGGGCAGCAGGGCAAGGCGGTGACCTTTGTGAATGCCCGCCAGTACGATCTGTTGCGCCGCATCGAGTCGGGCATCAAGAACCACATCCGCAAGGAGCACTCGGAGCGCCATCATCGCCGGCAGGAGAAGCAGGCCAAGATCCTGCAGGAAATCCGCGAGAAACGCGAAGAGAAGAAAAAGAAGAGCAAGCCGCTCTCCAAATACGCCAACCGCAAGGGCAATGCGCACAAGGGGCGCAATGACCGCAGCCGCCGCGTGAAAGCCAAGACGAAGACGAATCTGGGACACCGTGCAAAGATGGGGCGTCATTGACAATATTGTATGCAGAACTCCCGGGATTTATGGAATCCCGGGAGTTTTTTGTGGGGATAATTGTCATAAATTTTTCAAAAAAATAATAATACAAGCAGGAATATGATAAAAAAAGCCGAAGTATATCCCTGTAACCAAATTAAAGGGGGAGATTCCATGATCGGTATCAAAAATGTTATTGCCATTGTTTGCGGCGGTGGACCGGCGCCAGGCATCAACAGCGTTATCTCAGGTGTAGTCAACGAGGCGACCCGCCATGGCTGGGATGTACTCGGTATCTATGACGGCTTTTCCCGCATCGGCCGTGGCGAGAAGAACTATGTCCGCCTTGAGCCGAAAAACATCAGCCGTATCCACCTGACGGGCGGCTGCATCCTCAAGATGTCGCGCTTCAATCCGACGAAGAAAGAGTCCGATCTGCGCACGGTCGTCGAGACGCTCACAGAGCTTGGCGTCACGCATCTCGTGACGATCGGTGGCGATGACACGGCTTACAGCTCGGCGGCGGTATCTGAATACGCGCGCAAGATGGGCCGCACGATCAATGTCGTCCATGTCCCGAAAACCATCGACAACGACCTGCCGCTGCCGGAAGGCGTTCCGACCTTCGGCTTTGAGACAGCCCGGGCCTTTGCTACGACGGAAATCGAAAACCTTATGGAAGATTCCCGCACGACGAATAACCGCTGGTATTTCACGATTGCCATGGGCCGTACGGCTGGCCATCTGGCACTGGGCATGGGCCGCAGCGCCGGAGCAGCGCTCACGGTCATCCCCGAGGAGTTCCCCGAGGAGAAGATCCCCCTGCAGCAGGTGGTAGACATCATCACCGGTTCGATCGTCAAACGCTATCTGACGGGCAAGAATTACGGTGTGGCAGTCATTGCCGAGGGTGTCATCGAGAAGATCGCGCCGGAGGACTTCAAGAAGCTCGGTACGGTGGTCACTGATGAGCATGGCCATATCCGCTACAGTGAGCTCGACTTTGGTGAGATCCTCAAGCAGGCTGTCCTGGCCGAAGTCAAGAAGCTCGGCATCAAGATTTCCGTCATCGATAAGGAGATCGGCTATGAGCTCCGCTGCACGGCACCGATTGCTTACGATATCGACTATGCGCGCTCGCTCGGCTATTCGGCAGTCAAGTTCCTCATGGCTGGCGACAGCGGTGCCCTGATCACGATTCAGGACAACAAGGCAGTGCCGATGCGCTTTGAGGATATCAAGGACCCGGCAACCGGCAAGACCATGGTCCGCAAGGTCAACATCGAGTCGATCCAGTACAAGATCGCCCGCGGCCTCATGATGCGCTTGGAAAAAGAAGACCTGAACGATCCGGGCCTTGCCAATGCATATCGCATGGAACCCAAGGAGTTCAAAGAGCGTTATATGTATCTCTTTGATGCACCGGAAGAGGCTGAGGCCAGCCAGGCAGAACCCAAGAAATGAAGTCCTATATAATAGAATAGAACGCAGATTTAGCAGGGGATTTTCTTTCCCTGCTAAATTTTTTTTATTTTTTTTGGTAAAAAGGGGTTGACGAACCCCAGGCGATGCTCTATAATAATTTCTTGTCAGCCAGTGATGCGCAAGCGTCACAAGCGATAACATCGCGGGGTGGAGCAGTCGGTAGCTCGTCGGGCTCATAACCCGAAGGTCACAGGTTCAAGTCCTGTCCCCGCAACCAAATTGATTATTACCAACATTTCGAGATAATACACATTATCGCGGGGTGGAGCAGTCGGTAGCTCGTCGGGCTCATAACCCGAAGGTCACAGGTTCAAGTCCTGTCCCCGCAACCAAAATGCTGGAATCGCTGATATAGCTCAGTCGGTAGAGCGTATCCTTGGTAAGGATAAGGTCACCAGTTCAATCCTGGTTATCAGCTCCATATATTCTGGCGGCGTAGCTCAGTTGGCTAGAGCATGCGGTTCATACCCGCAGTGTCAGGAGTTCAAATCTCTTCGCCGCCACCAACTTTATCAATGAACCCCTGTTGCAGGGGTTTTATTTATGTATAGTGTCCCGAAATAAAATTTCACCTTGTCAAGGTTTCCTAGTTGACAGTCTAAGGCAAGTGTGCTAAATTGTATTAGTGACATTGTGAAAGAGTCATAGTTTCTGAGCGTAAGGGGTGTAATAAGAGATGCGCAACAATATCACGTTGGAGTGCACGGAGTGCCATAGCCGTAACTACCGTACCAACAAGAACAAGAAGAACAACCCGGATCGTCTGGAGTTCAATAAGTACTGCAAGTTCTGCAAGAAGCACACGCTGCACAAAGAGACGAAATAATCGCTTTAGCGGGTTGAACGGAGATGTGAAGTGACTGTGAAGAAATTCATAGACGAAGTAATCGCCGAGATGAAAAAAGTATCCTGGGCAACCAAAAAGGAGCTTTTCAACTACACCGTGGTTGTAGGCATCGCTGTTGCGATTGTTTGTGCCCTGATTTGGTTCTGTGATACGGTCTTTGCAAGATTGTTCCACATCATTTTAAGGTAAGCAGGGTGAGATAAGCATGGCAGACAAGGACGAGATGGATCTTCGTCAGGATAATCCTGGCAGAGCATGGTATGTAATCCATACCTACTCAGGCTACGAGAACAAGGTGAAAGCCAATCTCGAGCGCCTGATTCACACGGCCAACATGAGCGACATGATCTTCAATGTCGTCGTTCCGGTAGAGGATGAGGTCGAAATCAAGGACGGCAAGAAAAAAGTCGTTCCGAGAAAAGTCTTCCCAGGCTATGTGCTGGTTGACATGATTGTCGATGAGCATTCCTGGTACGTTGTGCGCAACACCACCGGTGTAACGGGTTTTGTCGGTTCTGAGAAACACCCGATTCCGCTTACTGATGCTGAAGCGAAACGTATCTTGAAATCCATGGGCGAGGAAGAGCTCAAACCCGAGCTGGATGTATCCGTCGGGGATGTGGTTCGCATCAACTCGGGTGTTTTCGAGAACTATACGGGCGCCGTTACTGAGATCGATCAGGAAAAAGGCCGCTTGAAGGTTCTGGTAGAGGAAACCCCGATTGACCTTGGCTTCGATCAGGTCGAAAAGCTCTAATTGAAGCCACTAAAATCCATTTTTGGGAGGTGTAAATACAATGGCAAAGAAAGTTTCTAAGATTGTCAAGCTCCAGGTTGTTGCTGGTAAAGCTAATCCGGCTCCTCCGGTAGGTCCGGCTCTTGGTCAGGCTGGTGTCAACATCATGGGCTTCTGTAAGGAATTCAACGAGAGAACCAAGGCACAGGCTGGTCTTGTCATCCCTGTTGTCATCACGGTTTTTGAGGATAGATCCTTCACGTTCATCACCAAGACTCCGCCGGCTGCTGTCCTTCTGAAGAAGGCTGCTAAGATCGACAAAGCTTCTGGTGAGCCGAACAAGAACAAAGTTGCTAAACTGCCGCGTGCAGAGGCAATGAAGATTGCTGAGAGCAAGATGGCTGACCTCAACGCTGCTGACATCGAGGCTGCTACCCGCATGATTGAGGGTACGGCACGCAGCATGGGTATCGAAATCGTTGACTAATGGTTGATGATTTCATCCCGTGGGAGGCATTCACCGTTATTACCACGAGAGGAGATTACTTACAATGGCTAAAGCTGGTAAGAAATATCAGGACGCTTGCAAGCTCGTAGAAGCTGGCAAGGTCTACACGGCTGCTGAGGCTATGGATCTCGTCAAGAAGACGGCTACGGCTAAGTTCGATGAAACCATCGAGCTGCACGTACGTCTCGGCGTTGATCCGAAATACGCTGATCAGCAGGTCCGCGGCGCTATGGTCCTGCCGCATGGCACGGGTAAATCCAAGCGCGTACTCGTCTTCGCAAAAGGCGAGAAAGTAAAGGAAGCAGAGGCAGCAGGTGCTGACTTCGTTGGTTCCGATGAAATCGTCCAGAAGATCCAGGGCGGCTGGCTCGACTTCGACGTCGCTGTCGCTACTCCGGACATGATGGGCACTGTCGGTCGTCTTGGTAAGGTCCTTGGTCCTCGCGGCCTCATGCCGAACCCGAAACTGGGCACGGTTACGATGGATCTCACGAAGGCTATTTCCGAGATTAAAGCAGGTAAAGTCGAGTACCGTACCGACAAAGCTGGTAATGTACATTGCCCGATCGGTAAGGCATCCTTCGACGCTGAGAAGCTTCAGCAGAACTTCCAGGCCCTGATTGATACACTGAACCGTGTAAAACCGGCTGCTGCTAAAGGCCAGTACATGCGCTCCATTACGGTCAGCGCAACGATGGGCCCTGGCATCCCGGTCCAGATTGGCTGATCCAGTCTGATTAGGTTCAACGAGGCTCCGGTCTCCACAACTGTATAACGATGGCTGTAGACAGCAGGTTTGATTCTATCATCTAACGACGATTCGTCGCCTGCCGAGGCCGGAGCTCACTGAATTTGAATATTCAACCTCCGGCGTACGCAGCCGGAGGTTTTTTTACAGGCTTTAAAATCCAAAGTGGACAGGAGGTGAAATTAAAGTGGCAAACTTAACGAAAAAACAGGCTATCGTCGCTGAGCTCAAAGACCAGCTGACGAATGCTAAAGGTGTAGTTCTGACGAGCTACAAAGGTCTGACGGTTGCTCAGGACACGGAACTCCGCCGCGAGCTCCGCGCTGCTGGCGTAACGTATCATGTTGTCAAGAACACGATGCTCCGTCTGGCTGCTAAAGAAGCTGGTATCGAGGGCTTTGATGAGCATCTCGAGGGCACGACGGCTTTCGCATTCTCCACGGAGGATGCTATTGCTCCGGCAAAAGTCATCTGCGGCTTCATCAAGAAGAACAAACTGGACGAGAACGAGGTTCTGACGATCAAAGTTGGTACGGTCGAGGGCAAAGTCATCGACGCCAAAGAGGTCAAAGCTCTGGCTTCGCTGCCGTCCCGCGAGGAACTCATTGCCAAGATGCTGGGCAGCATGAACGCCCCGATTTCCAACACGGTCAACGTGCTGCAGGGTGTTATCCGCAATGCTGTTTATGTGCTTGACGCTGTTCGCGCTCAGAAGGAATCCGCATAATCTGCGTTTCCCTCTTATATAATTAATGAAGAAATAAAGAAAGATTTTTGGAGGTATATTCAAATGACTAAAGAAGAAATCATGGAAGCCATTGAGAACATGACTGTCCTCGAGCTGTCTGAGCTCGTAAAAGCTATGGAAGAGAAATTCGGCGTTAGCGCTGCTGCTCCGGTTGCAGTTGCTGCTGCTGGTGGCGCTGCTGCTGGTGCTGCTGAAGAGAAAGACGAGTTCACGGTTGTTCTCGCTTCCGCTGGCGACAAGAAAATCAACGTTATCAAAGCTGTCCGTGAAGCTACGGGTCTCGGCCTGAAAGAGGCTAAGGCTCTCGTTGATGGCGCTCCGGCTAACGTTAAAGAGAACGTTGCTAAGGCTGAGGCTGAGTCCCTCAAGGCTGCCCTCGAAGAGGCTGGCGCTACGGTTGAGCTGAAGTAATTTCAGTCTTTGACTTTTCAAGGACCATCCCTATGGGATGGTCCTTTTTCTTATGCAAAAAAATCTGATAGTCCAGCAGAAATGCTTGACATGATAAGGAAAGGGTGCTAAACTAAGAAACTACAGGAAAATGAATAGGGATAACTATGCGCAAGCGGAAAGGAACTGGAAGCAAGGTGTAAAATGATCTCATACCTTGTTTTTTTTCTTGTTCCTGTATTCCGCTCTTGTTTGTGTGGTCTGATCCCTGCATTTCAAAGATCATTCTAGTATAAATCAGGCTAAGGGGTGAAGGATTTGTTATTTAATCCTGTGCCGGTGGGCAAGAGAACCAGGTATAGCTATGCCAGAATCAAGGAAGTCATGGAAATGCCGCATCTGCTGGATATCCAGCGGAACAGCTACAAGTGGTTCCTCGATGAGGGTTTGCAGGAAATTTTCAACGACATTTCGCCGATCAAGGACTTCTCCGAGAATCTCGTGCTGTCCTTTGAGAGTTTTTCGCTTGGCGAGCCGAAATACGGCCTTGACGAGTGCAAAGAGCGCGATGTAACCTATGCGGCTCCTATCCGTGTAAATGTCCGTCTCATCAACCGTGAGACCGGTGAAATCAAGGAGCAGGAAGTCTTCATGGGCGATTTCCCACTCATGACGGATACGGGTACGTTCATCATCAATGGTGCTGAGCGTGTTATCGTCAGCCAGCTGGTTCGTTCGCCGGGCGCATATTATGGTGAGGAGATCGATCCGACTGGTAAGCATCTATATAATGCAACGGTCATTCCAAACCGTGGTGCCTGGATCGAGCTCGAGACGGATGCGAACGATGTTGTTTCGGTTCGCATTGACCGCACGCGTAAGATGCCGGTCACGTATTTCATCCGCGCCCTTGGCTTTGCTACCGACGAGGAGATCGTAGAGCTCTTCGGTGAAGATCCGCGCATCATGAATACCCTTGAGCGCGATGGTGAAGAAGTCAAATCCCAGGGCAAGGCTGTCATCGAGATCTATAAACGCCTCCGTCCGGGCGAGCCGGCCAATGAGGACAATGCTACGCAGCTCCTCAATTCGCTGTTCTTTGATCCGAAGCGTTATGATCTGGCTACGGTCGGCCGTTATAAACTCACGAAGAAGCTGGGCTGGAAGCGCCGTATCCTCGGCAAAGTCCTCGCCGAGCCGATCGTTGATAAAGAGACGGGCGAGATTGTCATTCCGCAGGGCGTAGTCGTCACGGAAGACATGATCGATGCTGTGGATGTTGAGCGCGAGCGGCAGATCTTCGGTGAGGGTGGCCTCATCACGCTGTACGCCCTGCAGAAGGACGGCAGCAAGGTCAAGATGCTTTGCAGCCCGACGCTTGATATCCATGACCGTACGATCACGAAAAATGATATCATTGCTTCGATCAATTACCTGCTGAACCTCATGGATGGTTTCGGCAACACGGATGATATCGACCATCTGGGCAACCGCCGCGTCCGTGCGGTAGGTGAGCTGCTGCAGAATCAGTTCCGCATCGGTCTTTCCCGTATGGAGCGTGTCGTCCGCGAGCGCATGACGATTCAGGACGTTGACGTCATCACGCCGCAGGCACTCATCAACATTCGTCCGGTTGTCGCTGCCATCAAAGAGTTCTTCGGTTCTTCGCAGCTGTCCCAGTTCATGGACCAGCACAACCCGCTGTCCGAGCTGACGCATAAACGCCGTCTGTCGGCACTGGGACCGGGCGGTCTGTCCCGTGAGCGCGCAGGCTTCGAGGTCCGCGACGTACACAACTCCCATTATGGCCGTATGTGTCCGGTAGAGTCTCCTGAGGGTCCGAATATCGGTCTTATCGGTTCGCTGGCTACCTATGCCCGTGTCAACCAGTTCGGCTTCATGGAGACGCCGTATCGCCGTGTCGACAAAGAGACGCATCAGGTCACGGATGAAGTCCGCTACCTGACGGCTGACGAAGAGGATGAGCTCGTCATCGCGCAGGCCAATGAGCCCCTCGATGAAAATGAGTGGTTCATCAATGAGCGTGTAACGGCTCGTTATAACGAAGAAACCGGTCTGCATAACCGCGATACCGTCGATTACATGGACGTTAGCCCGCGCCAGGTCTTCTCGATTGCAACGGCAATGATCCCGTTCCTCGAGAACGACGATGCGAACCGTGCCCTGATGGGTGCGAACATGCAGCGTCAGGCAGTTCCTCTGCTCCGCACCCAGGCACCGCTGGTCGGTACTGGCATGGAGTACAAAGCTGCCTGCGACTCTGGCGTCATGATCCTTGCCAAACATGCTGGTACGGTTGAGCGTGTAACGGCTGACTTCATCGATGTCCGCCGTGAAGATGGTCAGCTTGACCACTATAAACTGCAGAAATTCCTGCGTTCCAACCAGGGCACCTGCATCAACCAGGTTCCTATCGTATACAAAGGCGACAAGGTTGTCGAGAAACAGCCGATTGCTGACGGCCCGGCTACGGACCATGGCGAGCTGGCTCTTGGTTACAACATCATCGTTGCCTACATGCCTTGGGAAGGCTACAACTACGAGGATGCTGTCCTCCTGTCGGAGAACCTCGTAAAACGCGACCTCTACACCTCGATCCATATCGAAGAGTATGAGTGCGATGCGCGCGACACGAAGCTTGGTCCTGAGGAAATCACCCGCGATATCCCGAACGTTGCGGAAGAGGCTCTCAAAGACCTCGACGAAGAGGGTATCATTTCCATCGGTGCTGACGTACGTCCTGGCGATATCCTCGTCGGTAAGGTCACGCCGAAAGGCGAGACGGAGCTTACGGCAGAGGAGCGCCTGCTGCGCGCTATCTTCGGTGAGAAGGCTCGTGAAGTCCGCGATACGTCCCTGCGTGTGCCGCATGGTGAGCAGGGTAAGATCGTTGACGTCAAGATCTTCAGCCGCGAGAACAACGATGAGCTGCCGCCAGGCGTCAACCGTCTTGTCCGCGTCTACATCGCACAGAAACGTAAGATCTCCATCGGCGATAAGATGGCAGGTCGTCACGGTAACAAGGGTGTCGTTTCCCGCATCATGCGTCAGGAAGACATGCCGTTCCTGCCGGATGGCACGCCGGTCGATCTCGTGCTGAATCCGCTGGGCGTTCCGTCGCGAATGAACATCGGTCAGGTGCTCGAGGTTCATCTCGGCATGGCTGTCAAAGTCCTCGGTCAGCAGATCAAGGACGGCGATCCGACGGTTGAGCAGCGTCTCCGCGATGCCGGCTACGACTTCGATAAATACGGCATGCCGAAACCGGATGTCGCTGGTATCCATATCGCAACGCCGGTCTTCGACGGTGCGAAAGATGACGATGTCTGGGGTACGGTCAAAGCTGCTGGCCTGCCGGCTGACGGCAAGACGGTCCTCTACGATGGCCGTACGGGTGAGCCGTTCGAGAACCGCGTAACGGTTGGCTGCACGTACTTCCTCAAGCTGCATCATCTCGTTGCCGATAAGATTCATGCGCGTTCGACCGGTCCGTACTCCCTCGTCACGCAGCAGCCGCTCGGTGGTAAAGCACAGTTCGGTGGCCAGCGTTTCGGTGAGATGGAGGTTTGGGCCCTCGAGGCTTATGGTGCCGCTTACACGCTGCAGGAAATCCTGACGGTCAAATCCGATGATGTTGTCGGACGTGTCAAGGCTTATGAAGCCATCGTCAAGGGCGAAAACATTCCGGAACCGGGTGTACCGGAGTCCTTCAAGGTTCTCATCAAAGAGCTCCAGTCCATCGGTCTCGATATCAAGGTCCTCAATGAGGATGCCAAGGAAATCTCGCTCTTGGACGAAGATGATGATGAAGATATCAACAAGACGGCCAAAGATCTCGATCTTGACGTCGCCGGTGTTGATCCGAATAAAGAAGGCGCCGCTGCGGCGCAGACGGCTGGAGCAGACTCCTACGATGAAGGTGCTCCGTCTGATGATGAAAAGCCGGACGACATCATTGCCGACATCGGCAGCATGGGCTCGATTGAAGGCCCGGCCGTAGACAATGCAGATGAAGGTAATGATGAGGAATAAGAAGGGAGTGTCATCTCTTTGCTGGATGTAAATAATTTTGATTCGATGCGCATCGGTCTGGCCTCTCCGGATAAGATCCGCGAGTGGTCCTACGGTGAGGTCAAGAAGCCGGAGACCATCAACTATCGCACGCTGAAACCAGAGCGCGACGGTCTGTTCTGCGAGCGTATCTTTGGACCGACCCGTGACTGGGAATGCCATTGCGGTAAGTACAAGCGTATCCGCTATAAGGGCATTGTCTGCGACCGCTGCGGCGTTGAGGTCACGCGTGCCAAAGTGCGCCGTGAGCGCATGGGCCACATCGAGCTCGCTGCTCCGGTGTCCCATATCTGGTACTTCAAAGGTATCCCGAGCCGTATGGGCCTGATCCTCGATATCTCTCCGCGAGCTCTCGAGAAAGTCCTGTACTTCGCTTACTATATCGTCCTGGATCCGGGTGAGAATACGGATCTGGCCAAGAAGAGCCTGCTCTCCGAGAAAGAGTATCACGATGCTCTGGAGAAATATGGCAACACCTTCCGCGTCGGCATGGGTGCTGAGGCCATCAAAGAGCTCCTCGACGAGCTCGACCTCGAGACCATGAGCGAGTCGCTGCGCAAGGACGTCCGCACGACGTCCGGCCAGAAGAAGATCCGCGCCATCCGCCGTCTGGAAGTTGTCGAGGCTTTCCGCAAGTCCGGCAACAAGCCGTCTTGGATGATTCTCGATGTTGTTCCGGTCATTCCGCCGGAGCTTCGTCCGATGGTACAGCTCGATGGCGGCCGTTTCGCAACGTCCGACCTCAACGACCTGTATCGCCGTGTCATCAACCGCAACAACCGCCTGAAACGCCTGCTGGATCTCGGTGCACCGGACATCATCGTCCGCAACGAGAAACGCATGCTGCAGGAGGCTGTCGATGCCCTGATCGATAACGGCCGTCGCGGCCGTCCGGTCACGGGCCCGGGCAACCGCCCGCTCAAGTCCCTTTCGGATATGCTCAAGGGTAAACAGGGCCGCTTCCGTCAGAACCTCCTGGGTAAGCGCGTTGACTACTCGGGCCGTTCCGTTATCGTCGTCGGTCCGGAGCTCAAGCTCCACCAGTGCGGTCTGCCGAAGGAGATGGCTCTGGAGCTCTTCAAGCCGTTTGTCATGAAGAAACTCGTGGCTTCGGGTGCTGCGCATAACATCAAATCGGCTAAGCGCATGGTTGAGCGTGCACGTCCGGAGGTCTGGGATGTGCTCGAGGATGTCATCAAGGAGCATCCGGTTCTCCTGAACCGTGCCCCGACGCTGCATCGTCTCGGTATCCAGGCTTTCGAGCCGGTCCTCACCGAGGGTCGCGCGCTGAAGCTCCACCCGCTGGCTTGTACGGCATACAACGCTGACTTCGATGGTGACCAGATGGCTATCCATCTGCCGCTGTCCGCTGAGGCACAGACGGAGGCCCGCATCCTGATGCTGGCTGCCAACCACATCTTGGCGCCGAAAGATGGTAAACCAATCATCGTTCCGACGCAGGACATGGTTCTGGGTGCATACTACCTGACCATTGTCCGCCCGGGTGCCAAGGGCGAGGGTATGGCTGTCACGAGCATTGCCGAGGCACTGCTGGCTTACCAGCAGCATGACCTTGACCTGCAGGCACAGATCCACTGCCGCATCGAGGGCCATGGCCTTGTCAAGACGTCGCTGGGCCGCATGATCTTCAGCGAGATCCTGCCGCCGGAGCTCCGTTACTACTACAAAGAAAAAGATTCCGACCAGGAGTGCCTGGGTATCCTGATGAACAAGAAGGAGCTTGGCAAGCTGGTTGCGAACTGCTATAACCACTTTGGCGCTACGAAGACCGCTGAGGTCATCGATAACGTCAAGAACCTCGGTTACCACTATGCCTGCATCGCCGGCATGACGGTTGCTATCTCCGACGTTATCGTACCGCCGAAGAAGAAGACCATCATTGCCGACACGCAGAAGATCGTCAACAAGGTTGAGCGCCAGTTCGACCGCGGTCTCATCACCGAGGAAGAGCGTTACCACAAGGTCGTTGACCTCTGGTCGGTTGCTACCGACGATGTCGCTGATGCGATGATGGACAACATGGACACCTTCAACCCGATCTTCATGATGGCTGACTCCGGTGCCCGTGGTAACAAACAGCAGATGCGTCAGCTGGCTGGTATGCGCGGCCTTATGGCTGACCCGTCTGGTAAGATCATCGACTTGCCGATCACGGCAAACTTCCGTGAGGGTCTGTCGGTATCCGATTACTTCATCTCGTCCCATGGTGCCCGTAAAGGTCTTGCTGATACGGCTCTGCGTACGGCTGACTCGGGTTACCTTACCCGTCGTCTCGTCGACGTCGCACAGGATGTCATCGTCCGTGAGGAAGACTGCGATATCTCGACGCTCAACATGGTACAGGCGCGTGCGCGTCTCACCGAGTCCACGCTCGATGCGCTGGAGATCCTCAACGACAGCCTTATGGGCCGTCTGCTGGGTGCCGATGTCCTCGATCCAGAGACCAAAGAAGTCCTCTTTACGAAGGACACCATTCTCGGCGAGGAAGAACTTCAGATCATCGGCGAGAAGAGCGTACCGGAGATCATGGTCCGCGGTTCTTCGCTGGCTTCCGAGGCAGCTATCAGCAACGCGATGATTACCGAGGCAATTTCCCTCGGCGAACCGGATGCAGCTGCCCGTGCGAAGATCAAGGATTCCATGCTGCATGAGATGAATGGCAAGGAAGTTACTCGTGATGTTGTCGATGAGGATGGCAATGTTATCCTGGCAGCTGGCGAGCATCTTGATGAAGCTAAGATTCAGTCGATTCTCGACAGCAGCGCTAAGGAACTTCGTGTTCGCAACAATAACGTCCGCGGTATCGAAGTCGAGGCCATCAAAGAAGGCGACGGCATTATCGAGTCGTTGGCTGAGCGTATTGTCGGCCGTGTTCTCGCTGAGAACATCGACGATCCGCAGACGGGCGAGCGCATCGCTTCCATCAACGATACGGTGGATGAAGACCTGGCAAAACGCATCGAGAAAGTCCGTGACCGCGTATCGATCCGCAGCGTACTGACCTGTAAGTCGCAGTTCGGCGTCTGCATCAAGTGCTATGGCCGTGACCTTGCCAACCAGGCTGAGGTTGAGATCGGTGAGGCAGTCGGTATCATTGCCGCACAGTCCATCGGCGAGCCGGGCACGCAGCTCACTATGCGTACGTTCCACTCCGGTGGTGTCGCTGGTGACGATATCACTCAGGGTCTTCCGCGTGTCGAGGAGCTTTTCGAGGCTCGTAAGCCGAAACATCATGCAATCATTGCCGAGATAGAAGGCCGTGCAGAGGTCGAGGATTCCGGTAAGGGCATGCGCAAGGTTACGATTGTTCCGGACGAAGGCGAAGCTCGCGAGTATGCAATCCCGTATGGTGCCCGCATGGCAGCCAAGCAGGGTATGCACTTGAAGCCGGGCGACAAGCTCACGGAAGGTTCCATCAACCCGCACGATATCCTGCGCGTTTGCGGTCTGCAGGCTACGCAGCGCTATCTCGTATACGAGGTACAGAAAGTATACAAATCTCAGGGTGTTGAGATCAACGATAAGCATATCGAGGTAATGGTCCGCCAGATGCTTCACAAAGTGAAGATCGAGGAGTCCGGCAGCACGGACTTCCTGCCAGGCGAGTACATCGATATCAACTCCTTCGAGAGTGCCAATACGAAGGCCATCGAGGAAGGCGGCGAGCCGGCTGTTGCTAAGCCGATCCTTCTCGGTATCACGAAGGCATCGCTGGCTACGGATTCCTTCATGTCCGCAGCATCGTTCCAGGAGACGACTCGTGTCCTGACGGATGCTGCCATCAAGGGCAAGGTCGATCCGCTGATCGGTCTGAAGGAGAACGTCATCATCGGTAAACTCATCCCGGCTGGTACGGGCATGAGCCGTTATCGCAACCTCAAGATTGTCGATAACGATCCGAAACCGGCTCCGGAGGAAACGGCTGAGGAGACTGCCGCAGCTGAAGCCACCGAGGCATAAGCAATTGCTGCAATAGAAAAGAGGAAACCATCCCACTGGATGGCTTCCTCTTTTTTTAGTGCGTATTGCGGTATTCGCGGGGGGAGCACTTGAACATTTCCTTGAAGGCGCGGGAGAAAGTCGAGTAGTCAGCAAAGCCGACCTCACTGGCAATCTGGGCAATCGGCAGGTCGCTGCGCAGCATGTCGCGGGCGAGCAGCAGCCGCTTGCTGCGGATGTATTGGTGGAGGGCATAGCCGGTATCAGCCTTGAACTTGCGCATCAAGTAGAACTTGCTGGTATAGGTGTGCGCTGCAAGGGCGTCGATGCTGAGCTCATCGGCCAGATGCTGGTTGACATAGGCGAGCACTTCCTGGATCTTGGGATCGTAGGTTGCATTTTCAAGTCCGGCGAGTTCATGGCCTTCGAGCAGCCGATTGACGAGAATCATGAATTCAATGAATAAAAGCTCGGTGTAGAGCCCGTTGGCAAAGCCTTCGCCATGCGCGGCTTTTTCAAGCTTATCCATATGGAAAAGCAGGTCATGGCTGGTCCCAGGGGCTTGATGCATGACACTCGCGGTTTCGCGGGCCTGCAGGAAGCAGTGACCAAGATCGGTATGCTCTGGATCTTGACGCTGCCAGCGTTCGAGGAAGGCTGGCGAGACATAGATGACGATGCGCTCATAGTCAGCCGAGCCTGGCAGGAACACGGGCCGGTGGATCTCACCAGCCGAGACAAAGACGATGTCACGGGCCGTAAGGTGGTACGTTTTGCCTTCGATGACGTAGTCGACATTGCCGCTCAGAAACAGGATGATTTTATGGAAATCGTGGTAGTGGAAGGCAATCGGCTGCAGCGTGGGGTCCTTGAGGCGGAACACGCGGAAATCACTGGCGAGATAGCCTTTTTTCTCATAATCACTCACGGGAATGCTCCTTTCGTAGCTATAAGGTATAAAGCTAGTATAGTACAGTTTTTGCAATATTTAAAGCAGAAATTGTGATTTTATTGCAAATTAAACCTTGCTATAATAAAAACATCGAATTTGAGAAAACGCTCGTGAGAGCAGGACGTTAGAAAGGCCGGTGACAGAAATGATGTTGGTTCGCAGCTATCTGGTGGAGGATAAAGAAATCATGGTACTTGATGGGACGGCAGGCTACATGCCAGGCGAAGCGGCTATCCGTCTGCTCACCAGCCGCCAGGGCGTGGGAGCTGACCGCGTGCTCGTATTCACGGGAACCCAGGAGATTCCGTCCTTTACGGCCTTCACGAAAGACGGTGTACGTGAAGAGCTCACGGCTGCTGATTACCGCGTACTGTCTCATACCAAAGTGAATTTCGAGATTCGCCTGACCGACTGCTTTGTCGGCCGCATGCGCGAGGCTGATGCAGTGGACGAAACTGCTGCCTGCTGAAATCTACGGATAGATAGGCTTCCTCTCAGCTGAGGAGGTCTATTTTTTTGCTCATTTTACCGATATTAAAGAACTTCCAAGGCTCCTTTAAATGAATTTAAAGAATAAAGGCACAAAATAATACCTGTATTTATGCGTATGTCATGGTTGTTCTTTTATTGGGAGGGTATTTATGTTTTCCATGATTGTGCTGGCAATACCAGTAATTATTCTATTCGTCATTATCTTTGCAGCGATTACGATGATGTATGTGAAGGCGTCGCCGAATCGGGCCATCATCTTGTCGGGCCTGCGCAGGGAGCCGCGCTTCCTCATCGGACAGGGCGGTATCAAGATCCCGGCTTTGGAGCGTGCTGACTATCTGTATTTGGGGCAGATTTCTGTCGATATCAAGACGGGGCAGTCAGTGCCGACGAATGATTTCATCAACGTGCGTGTCGATGCCGTGGCCAAGGTGGCCGTGGCCAAAGATATCGAGGGGCGCAAGATTGCGGCGCTGAACTTCCTCAACATGAACCCTGAGGAAATCGCTGTGAGTCTGCAGGATTCCCTTGAAGGTAACATGCGTGAAATCATTGGTACGCTGGATCTCAAGGACATCAACACCGACAGGGATTCTTTCTCGGATCAGGTGGTCAGCAAGGCTTCGAAGGATATGCGTAACCTCGGTATCGACATCATCTCGTGCAATATCCAGAATGTCACCGATGATAACGGCTTGATCGTTGACCTTGGTGCTGACAATACGGCCAAGATCAAGAAGGATGCAGCGATTTCCCGTGCCCAGGCAGAGCGCGATGTGGCAATCGCACAGGCAGCGGCATCGAAGGAATCCAATGATGCCAAGGTCAAGGCCGAGCTCGAGATTGCTCAGCGTCAGACTGACCTAGCCATCCGCAAGGCCGAGCTGCAGAAACAGTCGGACATCAAGCGTGCTGAGGCTGATGCTGCCTATGAGATCCAGAACCAGGAGCAGCAGAAATCCATCCAGACGGCCACGGTCAATGCGGAGATCGCCAAGACCGAGCGCGAGCAGGAACTCAAACAGAAACAGGTTGCTGTCCGTGAGCAGGAACTGGCGGCAGAAATCCAGAAAAAGGCCGATGCCGATAAATATGCCATCGAGGTGAAGGCACAGGCAGAACTGGCCAAGCAGCAGCGCGATGCAGAGGCACGTCTCTACATCCAGCAGAAAGAGGCCGAGGCACAGAAAGCACAGGCTGAGGCCAAGAAGTATGCGATGGAGCAGGAGGCTGCTGGTATCAAGGCCAAGGGCGAGGCAGAAGCAGCAGCTATCCGGGCCAAAGGTGAGGCTGAGGCTGCAGCGATGGACAAGAAGGCCGAGGCCATGAAGAAATACGGCAAGGCCGCTATGGCACAGATGGCCATCGAGATCCTGCCGCAGGTAGCTGCCGAGATTGCTAAGCCGCTCACGGCCATCGACAAGATCTCGATCATCGGCGGCGGTGAAGACGGCGCATCCGTCGGACCTATCGCGGGCAATGTACCGCTGGTATTGGCCAAGACGTTCCAGTCGGTTAAGGAAAGCACGGGGGTAGATCTCGCCGACATTATGCGCAGCGAGTCATACGATGCGAAAGTCACGCGCAATGTCAATGTGACGGGGGATACGACGCCGGAGGAAACGGCGAAGATGGTAGCTGTGGCGAAGGCGCTTGATGAGAAAAATAAATAATATACCTACCCTCGCTCTCTGTTACGTTTGGATAATGCTGATTATTTCCGGTGATAGGTCACGAATTACCCCGTGACCCCCGAGCTACGTATTATCGGGATCCTATTTCACATGAACTGGCAATTTGCCAGCACCTTGCATTTTTTTTACAGAGTCATGATATAATATGGATGACATAGCATCGGGAACAGGAGGGACGGACGATGACTTATGAGGAATTGTACCAGGCGGCGCAGGCGCAGGGATTTGCTGGTTCGTATGAGGAGTTTCGCGTGGCCTATGATAACTATCAGCGGCTGAATCCCGCGACGGAGGCACAGATCCGCGGGCTGGTGGCAGATAATACGCTGGTTCATGTCATGAACCAGTCGTTGAAGCTGGTTTATAAATCGCTTTGATCTTGAGCTTCAGCGGGGAAGCAGCGAGCGGGCTGACCGGTCCATTGACCAGTCAGCCCGCTCTTTTTTGCGTTGCGGTAAAGGCAGTGGTTAGTAATTTGACTTTTTGTTTTTTATGTCGTATACTAATGCTTGTACGTTAGCACTCGGTAAAGCAGAGTGCTAAAAAAACGATTTCAATCTTTTCAGATAAAGGAAGGCAGATAGCAATGGCAAAAGAAACCCATGAATTCCAAGCGGAGACCAAGCAGCTCCTTGACCTCATGATCCACTCGATTTACACGAATCATGAGATTTTCCTGCGTGAGCTCATTTCCAATGCATCGGACGCGATTGACAAGGTTCACTTTGAGAGCCTGACGAACCGCGATATCCTTGAGGGCGATGACAGCTTTGAGATTTTCCTTGAGCCGGATGCTGAGGCGCATACGCTGACGATCTCCGATAATGGTATCGGCATGAGCCGCGAGGAAGTCATCGAGAACATCGGCACGATCGCCAAATCGGGCACGAAGGCCTTCATGGAGCAGCTCAAGAAAGCCAAAGAGGCCAGCGAGAGCGGCGAAAACAGCACGGATAAGGAGCTCATCGGCCAGTTCGGTGTCGGCTTCTACTCGGCTTTCATGGTGGCTGACAAGGTCACCATCGTGACGCGCAAGGCTGGCGAGAAGCAGGCAACGCGCTGGGAATCCACGGGTGATGGCTCCTATAGCATCGAGGAATGCGAGAAGGAGAAACGTGGCACGAGCATCACGATTTCGCTGGGCAAGGACTTCTTCGGCGATGCTTCGGAGGAGAACTACACGGATACCTACAAGCTTGAGAGCCTGGTCAAGAAGTATTCCGACTATGTCCGCTATCCGGTCAAGATGAACTTCACCTTCGAGGAGACGCCGAAGGATGAGGATGGCAAGCCCATCGAGGGGGCCGACAAGGTGAAACGCGTCGAGTTGCGCACGCTGAATTCCATGCAGCCGCTCTGGACGAAGAACAAGAGCGATATCAAGGACGAAGAGTACGAGGAATTCTTCAAGAATCAGTTCCATGAGTGGGAAAAACCGATGGAGGTCTTCCACACCCATGCAGAAGGTTCTGTGGAGTATACGGCTCTCCTGGCAATCCCGGCCAAAGCACCGTTCAACCTCTATCATACGGATTATGAGCCGGGTGTCCAGCTCTATTCCCGTCACGTATTCATCATGGACAAGTGCAAGGACATGCTGCCAGACTACCTGCGCTTCATGAAGGGCCTTGTCGACTCGCCGGATCTGTCCCTCAACATCAGCCGTGAGCTGCTGCAGCAGAGCCGTGAGCTCAAGACCATCGGCAAGGCGCTGGAGAAGAACATCCTCAAGGCGCTGGCCCGCAAGATGAAGAACAAGCGCGAGGACTATGAGAAATTCTGGAACGAGTTTGGCAAGTCCCTGAAGATCGGCGTCTACAACAGCATGTATGCTGGCAGCGACACGATCGACAAGCTCAAAGACCTGCTACTCTTCATGAGCTCGAAGGAAGGCAAGCTTGTATCCCTCAAGGAATACATCGAGCGCATGCCGGAGAGCCAGAAGAAAATATACTATGCGACGGCCAAGGACAAAGAGACCATCGAGCAGCTGCCGCAGATGGAGACGCTGCGCGACAAAGGTCTCGAGGTTCTGTATCTCCTCGACCCGGTCGACGAGTTCTGCATCGAGACGCTGCGTGAGTATGAGGGCAAGCAGTTCCATTCCATCAGCCGTGGTGACCTTGACCTCGATGATGCCGAAAGCCAGGAGGTCAAGAAGGAGACCGAGGACATCCAGAAGAAGAACGATGATCTCATGAAGGACATCAAAGAGGCACTGGGGGATAAGGTAGCTGACGTCAAGGTTTCGGCCCGTCTCAAATCGAGCGCTGTCTGCCTCGTCGCTGATGAGGCTGGCCCGTCGCTTTCGATGGAGCAGACCTTCGCTGAGATGAACAATCCGTTGTTCAAGGCGCAGCGTATCCTTGAGATCAATCCGCATCATGACCTCTTTGCCCGCCTGCAGTCGCTGCATGGCGCTGGCAAGGACAGCCAGGATTTCAAGGACTATTGCGACCTTCTCTACACGCAGGCCCTGCTTATCGAAGGTATCCTGCCGGAGAATCCGGTCGACTTTGCCAATAAGGTCGCCAAACTCATGGCCAAATAAGCAATATTTTACGAAAAATAAGAACCTGCTCCGGCTCCGGGGCAGGTTTTTGTTTCCTGTTGGCGAATAAGATAATATAGAATGAAATGAAATGGAGGGCATAGAATGGAGAATCAGCCGAATGCAGAATGGTTTGAACATGTAATTAGCAAACTCGAAGACGTTGATGATGTGCTTTTGATGGAAGGCCATCAAAAGTCACACAAAAAAGTCAGTGATGCACTCGAACTCTTGAATTGGGCCGAAGAGAATCTCACGCGGGGCACGCTGCCATGCATTGCTACGCGTCATAGCACGCGCAAGTTCAAGCAGGAGCCCATCGAGGAGGAAAAACTCCGGCAGGTCATCGAGGCTGGCCGTCAGGCACCGAGCGGCAAGAACAAGCAGCAGAATCACTTCCTCGTCGTGCGCGATAAAGCTGTCCTTGAGCGTCTTGTAGAGCTCGTGCAGCAGGAATTTGCCAAGATGGAGATCACCGATGAGAACAGCGAGGATATTGGCGGCGCAATCCGCTTGGCCAAGAAGGGCAACTATGTCTTCAAATACAATGCGCCCTGCCTGATCATCGTCGCCAACAAGCGCAATTATGGCAATCGCTATGCCGATACGGCCTGCGCCATCGAGAACATGATGCTCGCGGCCAATGCGCTTGACCTCGGCTCGTGCTGGATCAACCAGCTGCGCTGGCTCAAGGATAATCCAGTCATCATGGAGTACCTCTATGAGCTGGGCCTGCATGAGGAGGAAGCCGTATTCGGCTCGCTGTCCCTCGGCTATGCCGACAGCGAAGACGGCCTGCCGAATCGCCGCGAAATCCCCATCAAGGGCAACGAAGTCACTTATATTGGCTGAAACATAAGAAAAGCGAAAAACAAGGGTGTTTTGCCCTTGTTTTTTCTTGTTTATTTCGATATAATATTGACAGGAAGTAAAGAAAACGTTTACTGAAAACCGCTTTTCCAGCGCGAGGAGGATGCTGATATGGCTGATCAGAAATTTACCGTAGAGAGACTGGCAGATCCGACATTTTTCCAGGAGAACCGGCTGCCGGCTCATAGTGACCATGCGTTTTATGCCGACGTGGCGGAGATGGCACGAGGGGAATCGTCCTTTTGCCGCACGCTGAACGGGCTATGGCATTTCCACTTCGCGAAGAATCTCGCACTCAGGCCGCAGGGCTTTGAGGCCGTGGACTTTGACTGCCGCAGCTGGGATACCATCCGCGTGCCGGCGCATCTCCAGCTGGAGGGCTATGGCCATCCGCAGTATACGAACCAGACGTATCCATGGGATGGCCACGAGGCCGTGACGCCGGGGCAGGTGCCGCAGCGGGAGAATCCCGTCGGCTCGTATGTCAAGTATTTCGTGCTGCCTGCGGGCTGGGAAAATGCGTTCATCTCGTTCCAGGGAGCTGAGTCGGCATTGGCCGTTTGGCTGAACGGTCATTACGTCGGTTACAGCGAGGATTCGTTCACGCCAGCAGATTTTGACCTCACGCCGTACTTGGTGGCGGGGGAGAACAAGCTGGCAGTGCAGGTTTATCGCTTTAGCTCGGGCAGCTGGATCGAGGATCAGGATTTCTGGCGGTTCAGCGGATTGTTCCGCGATGTCACGCTCTATACGAAACCGGCCGTCCATGCCGAGGATATCTGGCTTAAAGCTGTGCCGCAGCATGGATATCAGGATGGTTGCTTGAGCCTTGATTTCAAATGGCGTACGGCAGAAAAGAAAACGATTACGGTAGAGGTGCTGGCGCCGACTGGCCAAAAGGTGCTTACCAAGCGTCAGGAGTTGACCGGTCAGACCAGCCATTTTGAGGCGGAGATCGATAATGTAGCGCTTTGGAGTGCGGAGCATCCGCATCTCTATCCGCTGGTGGTCTCTGTTTATGATGCGGAGGAGGTGCTGCAGGAAGTCATCCCGCTGCAGGCAGGCTTCCGTGAGTTCAAGCTGGAAGATACGCTGATGAAGATCAACGGACAGCGCATCGTCTTCAAGGGCGTCAACCGCCATGAGTTCGACTGTTATAGTGGCCGTGCGATGGACCCGGCCTCGTTTGAGCAGGATATCATCACGATGAAGCGCAACAACATCAATGCACTGCGCTGCTCGCATTATCCGAATTCGAGCTATATCTATGAGCTCTGTGACCGCTATGGGCTTTATGTTATCGACGAGACGAATCTGGAGACCCATGGTACCTGGCAGAAGAATGGCTTGCTGGCCCGCGATGAGCATACGCTGCCTGATGATCATGAGGAGTGGCAGGACATCATCCTTGACCGTGCGCAGTCGATGCTTGAGCGCGACAAGAACCATGCGTCCATCATCATCTGGTCGTGTGGCAATGAGTCCTGTGGAGGCAAGGATATCTATGTGATGAGCGAGTACTTCCGCAAGACAGACCCGAGCCGCCTCGTGCATTACGAGAGCATCTTCTGGGATCGCCGCTATAATGACACGAGCGATATGGAAAGCCAGATGTATCCGAAGGCCGCCGATATCAAGGCGTTCCTGCAGGAGCATCGCGATAAGCCGTTCCTCTGCTGTGAGTATACGCATTCGATGGGCAACAGCAACGGCGGCATGCATAAGTACACGGAGCTCACGGAAACGGAGCCGTTGTATCAGGGCGGCTTCATCTGGGACTTTGTCGATCAGGCGCTCTGGCATAAGGACCGCTATGGGCAGGATGCCCTGGGCTATGGCGGCGACTTCGGCGACCGCTCCACGGACTATAATTTCAGCGGCGATGGCATCCTGTTTGCGGACCGCCGGCCGACGACGAAGCTGCAGGATGTGAAGTTCAACTATCAGGACTTCACGCTGGCAGTAGATGCGGAAAAGGTAGTCATCAGCAACAAGAGCCTGTTTACGGATCTGGCGGAATACGACCTGCAGCTGACGCTGGCGCTCGATGGCCGCGTGCTCTGGCAGAAGACGCTGCCGGCACCTGCTGCAGCACCAGGCCAGAGTGCGACGGTAAGCCTGGCGGAACTGCCGCTCACCGATACTGGCGAGGAGTGTGTCACGGCATCGCTCCAGTTGCGTGAGGATAAGCCCTGGGCAGCACGCGGTTATGAGGTTGCCTTTGGACAGGGCATCTGGACGGTAGATGAAGTCGAGCTGCCAGCGGCAGCTGAGGCTGTGGAGTGCACGGATTTCGGTACGGAAGAGCGCTCTCTCCATTATCAGCCGCAGGAGAGTCTGCACACCTATACGGATAAGCCGCTGCATATCGTACAGGGGGACATCAATCTTGGCGTGCAGGGCGAAGGCTTTGAGATCCTGTTCTCCAGTGCGCAGGGAGCATTGGTTTCCTACAAGCATAATGGTGTGGAACTCATCGAGGAGATGCCGCGGCCGAGTTTCTGGCGGGCACCGGTCGATAATGACTATGGCAGCCGCCGCGATTTCGCGGTGGCCCAGTGGAAGCTTGCCAGCCTCTATCGCCGCTGCGTCAAGAAGGAAATGCGGCAGGAAGGCGGTGAGTGGACGGAATACAACTGGTTCGGCCAGCTGGGCATCAAGGAGTATGAAGCCCGCAAGATTTCCGTGCGGTTCACCTATGAGCTGGCAACGCAGCCAGCAGCCAGCTGCCGTATCACCTATACCGTCTGCAAGGATGGCTCGCTGAAGACGGAGCTTGACTATGAGAAGGTCGAGGGCCTGCCGGAAATCCCTGATTTTGCGATGGTCTTTACGCTGCCAGCTGACTATGACCGCATCCGGTTCTATGGCTATGGCCCGCTCGATAACTATGCGGACCGCCAGCAGGGGGCAAAGCTTGGCATCTATGAGACGAAGGTCAAGGAGGAGGTCGAGCCGTATCTGCTGCCGCAGGAGTGTGGCAACCATGGCGGCATCCGCTGGTTTGAGGTGACGGATAACCGCGGCCGCGGCGTCCGCATCAGTGGTGATACGCCGTTTGCGGCTTCGGCACTGCCTTATAGCGCCCATGAGCTGGAGAATGCCCGCCATGGCTATGACCTGCCAGCAGTGCATCACACGTTCCTGCGGGCGTCACTGGGTCAGTGCGGTGTCGGCGGCGATGATACTTGGGGCGCACCAGTCCTTGACGAGTATACCGTCAAGAATGACAGCAAGCATTTTGGATTCTATTTCAAGGGAATCTGATAAACAAGAAAAATGGCAACGAGGATGAACAGGAGGCATACACCATGATCACTTTCGATGAATCCACCGGCATATTCCATCTGCGCAATGACAAGGTCAGCTATGTACTGCAGCTGGTACGCGGCAAGTATCTGTTGCATCGCTATTGGGGCAAGGCGATCCGCGAGTTCCGCGACAGCCGTCCGTTCCAGGCGATTGATCGGGCTTTTTCGCCGCAGCCGGCTGCTTATGAGAACGAGCGCACGTTTTCGCTCGATGTCCTGCCGCGGGAGTATCCCGACTATGGGCATGGTGACTATCGCCTGCCCGCCTATGTGGTGCGCCAGGCAGATGGCACGACGGTCACGGAGTTCTGGTATGAAAGCCATGAGATCAAGGCTGGCAAACCTGGCCTGGCAGGACTTCCCGCTGCTTATGCCAAGGACGATGAGGCCGAGACGCTGACCATCCGCCTGCGCGATACGAAAGGGTCGCTGGCCATCGAGCTGCAGTATACGATTTTCGCGGAGGAAGCGGTCATTGCCCGCAACGCACGTTTCCTCAATACAGGGGAGCTGGCCGTAGACCTCTTGCAGGCTGCGAGCTTTGCCATGGATTTTGCCGACCATGAGTTTGAGCGGCTGAATCTTTGGGGCGGCCACGCAGCTGAGCGCAGTGTTGAACGCGTGCCGTTGATGCGCGGCCAGCAGGAGCATGGGAGCCGCCGCGGGGCAAGCTCCCATCAGCAGTCGCCATTCCTCGCGCTCGTGCGTCCGGGGACGACGGAGACGGCAGGCGATGCCTATGGCTTCAGCCTGGTATGGAGCGGCGAGTTCTCATTCAAGACAGAGGTCGAGCAGTTCGGCACGACGCGTGTCATTGGCGGCATCAATGACTTCGGTTTTGATTGGCAGCTGCAGCCGGAAGAGGAATTCCAGACGCCGGAGGCATTGCTCGTCTATAGTCCGGACGGCTTGAATGGCATGAGCCAGGCGTTCCATCATATCGTGCGGGAGCACATCGTGCGTGGCAAGTATCAGCATGCCCTGCGGCCCATCCTTGTCAATAACTGGGAGGCAACGTATTTCGACTTTGATGAAGAAAAGATCGATAAGCTGGCCGACTGTGCAGCTGACCTGGGCTTGGAGCTGTTAGTGCTCGATGATGGCTGGTTCGGCAAGCGCAACGATGACAACTCCTCGCTCGGCGACTGGGTGGTCAATACGCAGAAACTCAAGCAGGGATTGAAGGGCGTAGCCGAGTCGGCGCATAGCCGCGGCTTGAAATTCGGCCTATGGTTTGAGCCGGAGATGATTTCGGCGGATTCAGACCTTTATCGTGCCCATCCGGAGTGGGTATTGCAGGTGCCTGACTATCCGTCAAGCTATGGCCGTCATCAGCTGGTGCTCGACCTCACGCGTCAGGAGGTACAGGATTATATCGTCGAGGCGGTGGGCAGCGTCCTGCGGTCGGCACCCATCGATTATGTCAAATGGGACTTCAACCGCCATCTGACTGAGGCCTTCTCGCTGGCATTGCCAGACGAGCGGCAGGGGGAGACCAAGACGCGCTTCGTGCTCGGCCTCTATGCAATACTTGAGCGGATCACGCAGGCTTTCCCTGAGATCTTGTTTGAAAGCTGCTCGGGGGGCGGCGGCCGTTTCGACGCCGGCATGCTCTACTACATGCCGCAGACCTGGACTAGCGATAACACTGATGCCGTCTGCCGCCTGTCTATCCAGAGTGGCACGAGCATGGTCTTCCCGCCCGTGGCAATGGGGGCGCATGTCTCGGTGGTGCCGAACCATCAGGTCGGAAGGGTCACGAGCTTGCAGATGCGGGCCATCTGCGCCATGGCTGGAGACTTCGGCTACGAGCTTGATATCACACGCATGACGGATGCAGAAAAAGCCCAGGTGCGCGAGCATGTTGCGCTCTATAAAAAGCTGCGTCCGACGCTGCAATTCGGTTCGTTCTACCGTCTGCTCACGCCCTTTGCCGGCAAAGGCAACGAGACGGCTTGGCAGTTTGTCAGCCAAGATGGGAAACAGGCCGTGCTCATGTACTTCAAGACCTTGGCAGAACCAGCATCGCCAATCCGCACGCTGAAGCTGACGGGATTGGAAAAGGATGCCTGCTATAAGGTGACGAAATACCTGCCAGCACAGCGTACCTCAATGGACTTTGGCGGCGAGACGGCTACCAGCCTGGTCGGACAGAGTTTCTACGGGGATGAGCTGATGTACAGCGGCATGGCCGTGGAGAAAATCGATACGGACTTCGCTGCATACCTGTGGGTCTTTGAGCAGCAATAAAGATGGC
>NZ_VTOZ01000018.1:0-62838 GCF_008271345.1 Pseudoselenomonas caprae | reverse complement strand
CGGGAAGGCTTCTGTTGCTGTTTTATTCCGTTACAGCTTTTACTTTATGTTTTTTCTCGCCCCAGTTGCGGAAGACAATCCACAGCGGGCTGGCGATGAAGATGGACGAATAGCAGCCACAACCGAAGCCGACGAGCAGGGCGAAGGCGAAGTCCTTCGTCGTGTCGCCGCCGAAGAAGTAGAGCGCAAAGGTCGTGAACATGACCGTGAAGACCGTGTACAGCGAGCGCGTCAGCGTCTGGAAAATCGACGTGTTGACGAGCGTATCGATGTTGCCGCCACGACGGAAGTGCAGCTTGAGGTTCTCGCGGATGCGGTCGAAGATGACGATGGTATCGTTGATCGAGTAACCGACGACCGTCAAGAGCGCTGCGATGAAGGACGAATCGATCTGACGCTGGGTGAACGAGAATACGGCCAGCACGATGAGGATATCATGCACGAGGGCAAGGACTGCCGCTACGCCGAAACGCCATTCGAAGCGGTAAGCGACGTAGAGGATGATGAGTGCCCAGGAAACGACGAGGGCCAGCACCGCATTGGTGATAAGCTCGCCGCCAATCGTCGCGCCGACTTTCTCTTCACGCAGTACCTGATAGTCAGCGACATCGGACTTGAGCGTCGACATGACATCCTTGCGCTGGTTCTCCTCGAGGTCAACCGTGCGGATCATGACATTCTCGCCCATCGTTGCATCGGTCGCTGCGCCGTTTTCTCCCGAAAGCTGGATCGTCGAGCCCTCGAGGTTGTATTTAGCCAGGCTTGAGCGAACCTCGGCAATCGTTACCGGCTTTTCGAATTTAAGGTCGATAATCGTACCGCCCGTGAAATCGATGCCGAAGTTGAAGCCGCGGATGCACATGCAGGCAATGCCGGCGGCGATGATGATGGCCGAAAGGAGGAAGAAAAGATTTCTATGTCCAGCCAGATTGAGCTTATTCATGTTTCAGATCCTCCTTTTTCCAAAGCATATAGCCATTGGCGCCATAGGCGCTCGGAGACTCTGCGATTTTCGAATTGATCATGAGCTTGAGCATGTACTGGGACAAGGTGATAGCCGTAAACATCGACAAGATCGTACCAAGGCCCAGGGTGATGGCAAAGCCGCGGATCGTACCGGTGCCCAAGAAGAACAGGACACCAGCGGCGATGATGGTCGTGATGTTCGAGTCGAAGATTGTCGTGAACGCACGCTTGAAGCCAGCGTCCATCGACAGGCGCAGCGTCTTGCCCTGGATCTGGTACTCCTCTTTGAAGTGCTCGAAAATCAGGACGTTCGCATCAACGGCCATACCGATTGACAGGATGATACCGGCGACACCAGGAAGCGTCAGCGTAGCATCGAGCAGATACAAAAGACCAAGCAGCATGACCGTGTAAGCCATCAGAGCTACGTCAGCAATGAAGCCCGACAGACGGTAGAACAGGATCATGAATACGAGAACAGCACCAATGCCGACGGCAAACGCAAATGTGGACTTGTCCTTGGAATCCTGACCAAGGGACGGGCCGACCGTACGCGTCTCGATGATGTTGACCTTGACCGGCAGAGCACCGCTTCTGAGGACGACAGCGAGCTGCTGTGCCTCCTCGAGCGTCTTCTGGCCGGAGATTTCGGCCTTGCCGCCGAGAATCGGCTCACGGACGTTCGGCGCCGTCAGCACCTCGCCATCGAGCAGGATGGCAATCGTACGGCCGACATTTTTCGTCGTGAGATCCGCAAATTTCTTCGCGCCCTCATCGGAGAATTCGAGGTTTACGACATGCTGGCCGCTGTTCTGGTTCGTAGCTGCCTGCGCATCTTTAAGGTCAGTACCCGTCAAAACGGTATTGCCTTCCTCATCTTTGAATTCGAGCATTGCCGTCTTACCAATCGTTTTGATCGCGGCATCCGGGTCTTTGACACCCGGCAGCTCGATGATGACGCGGCGGCTTCCCTCGCGCTGGATGATTGGCTCAGTGAGGCCCAGCGCGTTGACGCGTTTTTCCATGATGGTGACGACGCGGTTCATGGCGTCATCATTGACCTTTGCGATATCTGTGTCCTCTGCCTCGAGTACGACATGCGTGCCGCCCTGCAGGTCAAGGCCCTGGCGGATAGAGAATGCCAGAGGTTTGACGAAGGCGACGAAAATGCCGATGATAGCAACGACGCAGACAATCAGTTTGATGAGATTGTCTTTTCTCAACGGATTCAACCCTTTCTTGCGGGAGCATTGCTCCCAGATTTACTTTTATCTAAAAAGCAGGCACGGTAAATCACGCAGACTTACCTGCTTCCTTGGCCTCGATGAAGGCTATGACCTTATCGCGTACCTGCTTGACAGTCAGCGAATCGGTCTGGATGTAGAGATCAGCGTGCGCTCTGGCATCCGCCAGCCGCTTATGCTGTGTGACCAGCCGTGATTCATCCCAGAAGACCTGCCGTCGCTTGCGGATTGCCGGCATCGTCGCATCGATCATGACGACGAGATCCGGCTGGCGCTTGGCCCAGAAATTGTGGATGCAGGAATGCTCCTGCGCGACGTTGTAGGCATCATAGCCTGCGGCTCTGAGACCCGCTACCAGCGTGGTCTTGCCCGAGGCGCAGACACCAACGATTGCGATCTTCATGGGAATCCCCTCCTTATCAATAGGGATACGTGACCTCTATCTGCTCGATGCGGGGCGGATTGGACGAGCCCTCCGTTACCCCGAGAACGAGAACGGTCATATCATCCGAAGCCTTGTCCGCATCGAGCGTCAATGCATAGTCCATGATGCTCTTGGCAATGAACGCTGCATCTTCTGCCTTATTCTTGCGGACGATTTCCATTATTTTGTCAAAGTCAGCCGCATGCCCTGTACGCTTGCGGCCCGCATGAGCAATGCCATCGGTATACGAGACGATGAGCATGCCCGCCTCCAGCGGGATTTCGTACATCAGCGGCTTCATATGCCGGTTGACGCCGATCGGTTCGACGGGTTCATCATAGACCGATTCGTAGTCTTCCGTCCTGACGATGACCGGACAGTTCGAATTGCGGCTGATGACCGCCGTCTCGGTGTCAAGATCCGCACTGACGACCGTCAGTGTGCACGACACCTTCTTGTCCTTCATCGCATAGAGATAGTCATGTACGGCACGGGCCACAGCGCCGTCCCGGGCGCCATCGGCGATCAGCTGCACCGCCTTGTTGACGACCCAGCCGCTCGTATGATGCGCGGCCAGCCCATTGCCCTGCCCATCGGCGATGATGGCCGATATGCCGCCATGGGGACGCTCGGCGATATCACAGGAATCGCCGCAGACCTCCATGGCGTACTTGGCTGTCTTCGCCAGGCCAATCTTGATTTCCATAACAATCACTTACCTTTGCGTAATGGTAAAGCTCTCCTTTTCCGTGATGATGTGCTGCACGAGCGCATCATGCGGCTCCACCGGCACCTCTGCTGCCAGCTGGCAGTCAAAGGCCAGCGCGCAGCGGTACGCCTGCGGCGCCTTCGCGGTCATGAACCGGTCATAAAATCCAGCCCCAAGACCCAGGCGATGCCCTGACCGGTCAAAAGCGGCACCGGGCACGATGATGAGGTCGATATTTTCCGCAGGCACTAACTCGCGTTTTGACTTGTCAACGGTCAAAATACCGAATTGACCGGTCACGAGGTCAGAAAGCGACGGCAGCCGCACGGCCTCCATCGTCCCCTTGCCCGTGATGAGCGGCAGGCAGACGGTCTTGCCATCGGCCAGCGCCTGCTCCATGAGGCCATAGAGCTGCACCTCATCGGGCATCGACGCATAAAGGAACACCGTTGCTGCCTGCTGGTAGGCCGGCAGTGCATAGAGCTTCTGGAGCATCTGCTGGCTTGCCGCCGCACGGCACTCCGGCGTCAAGGCCTTGCGCCGCGCGGTCATCTGCGCCCGCAGGGCCTTCTTGGCCTCCTTTATCGCTGCCGTCATCGTCAGGCCTGCTTATCCTGTGTGAGGTTGGCATTGATAGACGAGCGGGCAACCTCGATGACCGTATGCTCGGCAATCTTCAGCTCGACCTTCGTATCGTCAATGGCAACAATCGTGCCGTAGATGCCGCCGATCGTCATGACGCGGTTGCCCGTCTTGAGACTGTCCAGCATGCTCATGCGGCGTTTCTGCGCATTCTTCTGCGGACGGTACAGCAGGAAGTAGAAGATTGCTACCATGATGATGATTGGCCCCCAAGTGCCGAGGGCAGCTGCCATTTCTGGACTCATAAAATCAACTCCTCATTATTTCTTGTTATAGTTATTCAGGAAGTCCGTACGGAACTCCGTGAATTTCCCATCAATGATGGACTGGCGCATGCGGCGCACAAACTCTTCCAGGAAGTAGAGGTTATGCAGCGACAGGAGGCGCAGGCCGAAAATCTCGCCAGCGCGCACCAGATGGCGGATATACGCACGCGTGTAGCCATTGCGGCACGCATAGCAGCCGCAGCCCTCCTCCATGACATTGTGGTCATGGGTGAACTGGGCATTCTTCATGACGAGGCGTCCCGTCCAGGTCATCGCCATGCCATTGCGGGCGACGCGCGTCGGGTAGACGCAGTCGAACATATCGATGCCGCGCATGACACCCTCGACGAGATGGTCCGGCGTGCCGACGCCCATGAGGTAACGCGGCTTGTTCTCCGGCAGGAGCGACGTCGAGTAGTCCAGCATCTCATACATGAGCTCCGGTGGCTCGCCGACGGAAAGACCGCCGACTGCATAGCCAGGAAAGTCCATGTCAACAAGTGCCTGCGCATGCCATTTGCGCAGGTCTTTGTACATGCCGCCCTGCACGATGCCAAAGAGGCCCTGGTTTGGAGCCGTCATCGTCTTCTGGCAGCGCTCAGCCCAGCGCAGCGTGCGCTCACTGGATTTTAACGCATAGGTATGGTCGGCCGGATACGGCACGCACTCGTCAAAAGCCATGACGATATCGGAGCCCAGGCACATCTGCACCTGCATCGATACCTCTGGCGACAGGAATTTCTTTGAGCCGTCAATATGCGAACGGAACGTCACGCCCTCCTCGGTAATCTTGCGCAGATCGCCAAGCGAGAAAACCTGGAACCCGCCGCTATCGGTCAGGATCGCGCGATCCCAATGCATGAACTTGTGCAGGCCGCCGGCCTCCTTGACAAGCTCCATGCCCGGACGCAGGAATAAGTGATACGTATTCGATAGGATAATGCCAGCGCCCAGGTCCTTGAGCTCGTCGGGGCTCACACCCTTGACTGAAGCCTGCGTGCCCACCGGCATGAATATCGGTGTAGGGAAACTGCCATGCGGCGTATGGATGATACCCGCACGCGCCCCCGTCTTTTCATCTTTGCGAATCAATTCATAGGTAATCGCTGTCAAACAAAAACCTCCAATTTTCTTGCGATTTCAAGGCAGTAAAAGATACACTGCCATCAAGTCTATATCATAACATATATGATAGAAAAATACAAAAACATACACGAAAAAGGCTCCCAGGGAATCATTTCCTGAGAGCCTTTACCAGCTATTACTTCAAGTCTCCTCTTTACCGTCTTTTTTCTCCACTAAGATTTCCCCATAACCTGCCTGCTGTTGCCGGATAGCAGCAGCAGGCTCCATCTCAAAGAAAACTTGTTCCCGCAAGGTGCTGCCTGGTTCTGTCAACAGCTTGCTGTCAAAAGTGAAATTACCATGCGTATTGGTTACACGCTCACGCATCATATCCACTACACTAAGGTTATCACCGTAGAGTTTTGTGAGATTCTTACCGGCATCAATCAAAACAGTCCGGCTTGTCCGGAGTCTTCCATCTTCATAAAGATTGAAGACTCGTGCTTTTCTGTAGGCCCAATCCAAATTGTTCCAGTAAACCAGCTGTTCACCATCTCTAGTCGGGGTGCGTCCATAGATGGCCACATCGGTCTGCGCATTATCGAGATGAATTTTATTGCCTGCCAGCAAATCACTTGACTTGAAACTGCCCTCATCAATATGCACATAACCATTCTTCGACCAAAGCGTAGGCATCCAAGAACCAGTCGCAGAACTCAGTCTATCTACTGAGAACTCTTCAGCAATGTATCTCTCCCCATTTGCGCCAATGGCGGAAATCTGGAACGTTGAGCCGCCATTCTTCTTAGCAATCGAGCCAATACGGATATAGTTGCCCGTCAGGTCTATATCCGCTTCCATTGTACCGTTGGCATTCGCCTTGATTTCACCCACATAGGATATATCCGAATTGTTCTCCATCCGCAGCGTGACTTTCTTGCCGTCTGCAAGATTCAGGCAAAGATCGCCATTCTCCAGCGATATATAGACTTCCTTCTCCGACTTCACTTCATCACCAGGGAAGAAAATCCTGCCTTTACCCGTAACTGCAGCGTTCACATCCCGCCCCGCATGAATCCTGTCAGTGACAAGTATATCATCGTTCAATGCGCCGAGATTAACATCTCTGCCGGCCTCCACCATACCATTTTGTTCAATGATGATTGTATGTTCATCACTGTTGTACTGAGCTGCACCAGCGTATAGCGTAACATCTTCCAGATCCGCTGAGGTTTTGCCATAGATGGTAACAATTCCCAGACCAGTGCCAACGGTAGCGTTCTGTTTTGCCGTCACAGTTGGAACGTCTGGACCATTGTCGCCAATGAGAATATTACCCTGTACGGTGGTAACATCGATGTCTTTTCCAGCGGTAACTGCCTTCAGTACTTCAATATCGCCGTTGCCGGAATGCAAATTAACCGTCCCTTCATCCGAGTTGACAGTATGACCAACAGTAATGCTGCCTTTATCTGTGGAAATATCCACGTTCTCTGTAACAGACAACTCCCTGCCAAAACTAGCATTACCTTGCTCGGCAATATTAACGGTAATACCTTTAGTGGCCTGAATGTCATCCGTGATCTCGATATCGCCATTACGTCCGTAAAGGCCAATGCCTCCACCAGAGACTAGCTTGCCATCATCTCTGATGATGAAATTGCTATGAGCCGTACCTTCTTCATAGGTCTCCTTTCCTGCTTTCATCGTGATGTCGCCATCTTGCGTGATGGTCTGTCCCAAAATATAGACAGTGCCAAGATTGGTCCCAACAGTAACGTTCTGTTTCGCCTTTATTGTCTCATCATCTGTCATATTATCGGTACCAATGCTTATATCACCTTCTCCTGTCTGCACTGAGACACTCTCATCCTTGGATTGGATTGAATTGTCAATATCGATATTGCCTTTACCGGAAATATTAATATTAACATCTTTCGTCGCTTCAACTTTGCCCCACATCTCAATGTCCCCGTCGCCGTTCACATTGAAGCGAGCCTCATTGCCTGCTGTAAGTAAAGAGGTTCCACTAGACAAGTTAGCAATCCGGATGCCGCTCTCCTCGAAAATAGGCTTTTGGACCTGCATGTCAATATCATGTCCTGCCTCAATGGTTCCAATAAATTGAATCGCATTGCCCACTGACACATTGACATCGTTTCCTGCCACCATACCTCTGCCAAGCCCATAGAAAGAGCCGCCTTTGTTACTGTCAATCACAATATCATGTTTCGCATTGACATTTCCTAGCAACATCACATCCTGACTGGCCGTCAGGACCAGATTGCCTTTGGCGCCATTGCCGCCAAGGAGCTTAATTTCCTTATCATCATCAGGCTCCTTGATCAGAATTCCCAATTCACCATTTTGATGGAGATTCGTAAATTCCGCATCGCCACGAATACTTGTCCCTACCCCTACCGTAAAGGTATCATCACAGCTAGTCACAGCTTTGACACTGCCATTAATCGCCGTGTTTCCTTCCAGAGCATCCGCCAGGAATACTACAAATCCATTCTTCACGCTTTCCAGGGATACGCCATTTCCGCTGTAAGACTCTACCACCGGCGCTGTTATGTTCACGCCTGCTGCTTCATCCACAGCGCCACCTGCATGAATGACAAGAGAATTATGTGGACCTTCCAACGCAAGTGTTTCTTCATTCATATCAGGCATATTTCCTCCAGTGGTAATGTCACCATTGATAGACACATTACCTGTGGTGGAGGTGAACGCCACATTATTGGCTGCTGTAATCTTCTTGTCCGTCTGCATGCTGCCGTCGGATTTCAGCGTGATATCCCCCTTAGCAGCTGCTTCGTCGCCTGCGGCCTGAAGATCCGACAAGACTTGCAGCGTGCCTTGCGCTTTCAAGTTTTCTACCGCAATATTGCCATTGACAACGGGCTGCACCGAAAGCGCCAGCTTATCTGCACTATCCTTGACTAGAACGCTGCCATTGATGCCTGCATCCGCCACGGAACTTTGTACGGTGATTGCCTCGAACTGGTTGCCTGTGCCCTGCAAATCAACAGTCTTGGCGCTGGTAGCAGTGATATTGACAGCCTGGATGCCTGCATCAGCAGCCTGCCGGATAGCATCGCCTACCGAAGTCAGCGCTACATCCTTTCCAGCTGCAATGGTAGTATCTGCTGCCTGTGACAAATCACCTTTCGCATTAAGGGCAATATCCCCCGTGGCGATAAAGTTGCCAGCATTAGTCAGTGTGCCGCTGTCACGGAGGTTGATGATAGAGATATCCCCTGCCACCTTCCGCTTGACAGCCGTAGTCAAGGCGTCAGCGTTATCTACGATGCGCACATTGCCAGCAATATCCGGCTTTTCTGCCGCCGTGGTTTCAATGCCGTCCACTTCAATGCTGTTGAAGGCATTCTCTTCATTTTCCAGGAGCAGGGACTTGCCATTGAAGGTCTTGACCTTATCAGCGATGATGGCCCCTTTATCCGTCTGGGCAATATCGCCATTAACCGCTTTCAGCGTCAAGTTCTTCCCCTCTGCCTTCACGTTGCCGTCAAGGGTCAGACTGTCTGCAGCCTCAAGGTTTACATGGCCACCGGCAGTGATAGCACCAGCTACCGCCTCCTTCTTGACAGTTCCAGCATTGTCCTTCTCCTCTTCACGGCCCACAGTCAAGGAGCCTTCACTGACAGCAGTGAACTCACCGACCGTCTTGATGTCGCCCAAGACCAAGGTGCCATTCTGTATGCCCTGAGCCAGGCTGCCCAGGCCCTTTATATGGGCGGACTCAGCCGCGATGTTCACAGCAGCACGATCGTTCAGCACACGGATAGCATTGTCTGCATCACCTACGATACCGGTATTGACATTCGTATTGAACGCCAGCGTCTTTCCGGCATTGATGTACGACGCAGCAATATCCGCATTGGCATTGCTCATCAAGAATCCCTTGTCACTGTTTAAGGAAATAGTATCTTCTGCAAACATAGTTCCCAAACGGAGGTAATCATTATTGTTCATGTTCTTGATGAACACATTCTTCTGGGCACGTGCCTCAGTCAAATCCCCAATCAGGGAAACATTCAAAGGCTTATCTGCGGTACCGATACTCTCCTTGCCGCCAGTAAGGATCAGGTTGTTGCCTGTAATATTGGTAACGTCTGCAGTCTTGGCATTATAGATTCCCTCCTCAGAATGCAGGCGCACATCGCCTGTTGCGCTATTCTGGGTAGCATCAATGGTGCCAACGTTGATAGCAGAATGCTCCCCGGCTGCATCCTTACGGCCCGCCACAGAGATATTGCCCCCTGCCGTCACGTCTAAAGTTCCGCTAGCCTTTACGCCCAATGGCATGTTGCCCTTGATTTCAAAGAACAACAGATTACCGTCGGCATCCCGATGGGCAGTGACGTCAGACGCATCTACATTCATGAGCTCTTTCATCTTGGCAATGTTATCGTTACCTGTCAGTTCATCCACGGTAATCGTCTTGGACTGATTAGCAAAAGTACCCACTGCGCCCTTGGTAGCAGACAAGGTGACATTCTTGCCAAGAATATTAGCCGCCCGATCTGTCTGGAGGCTGCCGCCACCATCCGGATTCACGATCTTGTCGCTGACGGCATAGAGCATCATATCCTTCGTCCATTCAAAAGTTGGATGCGCTGCCTTATTCACCAAGTCTTGATAAGTGGCATCTGCTGCCAGATAAGCGTCGGCATTATCATACTGTGAATACTTGTATGCAGCAGTATCTTTCAGATATGCCTCTGCCGTTTCATAGCTACTGTACTGGTTATACTTCTCTGCACTTTCTGCATAGGCAAGGAAAGCACTGTCCTTATTGTCGGCCAGTTCCCTGCGCTCATCCGGGGTCAATTGGTCATACTTCGCCTTATTGCTAAGATAGTTACGATATTCGGCGGAATCATAGATTCCCTTTACCGCCGCCTGCTGATTGTCGTATTCCACTTGCCATTGTGCCTTGGTCTTGTTCGTATAAGCAAGTTCCACATTCGCCTTATAGTCATCGCGGTTCTTCTCCAGGCCCTCGATATACGCCCCCTTGTAGGTATAGTTTCCCTGTGCATCCTTTTCGCCATCAATCAGCCCGGCATCAATCCAGCGATGCACCATATTGTCAACACTTTCCGTAAAGCGGGATCTATCATCACCTGGCAGCGCGTCAACAAAGCCGCCATCAGCAACGGTCAGTTTCACATCCCCTTCCTGGGATTCAATCCTGCCCACACGCATGTCGCCGCCATCAGCCGTTTCGGTCAAATAGATACTGCCTTTGGCATCAGCATTGACCTGTGCACCGTAACGATCCGTAGAATATACCAGATCCGAAGCGGCAAGGTTGATAGCTTGCGTTTCCGTACCGATGCCACCATTAGCGCTGGTCAAATAGATTCCCCGGCCTTCTACGCTGGTACCACTGCCCGACTGGGTAATATTCCCAGCGGCATTCAGGGCTACATCACCAAGAGCCGCATCTTTCTTGAAAGCGGCATTTCCATCCTGGCTCTTGAGCGCCACGATTTCCACATTCCCCGGCAGGGACTGATTGTTCAGCAATCCGCCCACAGCGGTGATATCGATATCCCCCGCACCAGTGGAAACGGCATCGAGTTTGATATTGTCCGTCACATGACCATTTGCATCCTTCACTCCGATGGAAGTGATATGGATATTCTTGATATCATTCTTCGCCGTCAGATTCACGATTTCACTCTTCAAGGTAGTGCCATCATTCTGGAAGATGCCACCAGCTTGCGAGCTCACCGTCAGCGCTGCCTGGTTATGAGAATTGGCCACATTGCCCATCAAATTGATGTTACCACCAGTAGCATTGGTGCTCTTGATGTCGATCTTGCCCGTTTCCGCACCAATCAAGCCAATCGTGATAGGCTGCGAGGCATTGAGAGAATAATTATAGAGCTGAATCGTGGAGGTACCGACTTTCCACCGATCGTAAATGTGCTTGAACCAGCCCAGGAACCCGGAACGAGTAACCCAATGATTGTGGTCAAAACTTCTTTCACTCAGGACACTGGTATTTCCATCAAGGTGCAGTTTACCGCTTGCCGGAACACCATTGCTCTGCGTAATCACAGCACCTTCCGGCAAACCTAATCTCGCCCCTTCTTTTTTGTCAATAGGAGTCGAATTTTGGGTCCAGCCGTTCAGTGTGCTTTCATCTGCCGTCTGTACCAGGCCCCACATACCGCGCCGCTCATAATGCTGATATGTTCTAGTGGTCTCAACACTGTTGCCATTAACCCATGTATAGGCCTGATTTCCTTGTACTGCATATTGCAAAGTATTGTTATTGCCAACGGCAAGGTTATTACTTGTTTTCACAGCACCAGCATAGACATCCGTGTCGCCAGCGTGATTCTTCAAGTAAGTGGCATAGTTATCGATGGTGCGAGTCTGCCCCCGCTTGTATTCGGTCCAGGTATCCTTAGCCGTATCAGCAATGGTAATAACGCCTTCCCGCTGATTATTGAGGACATTGCCCACGTTCATATCCAGATTGGTCTGATTGATTACAGAGATTTCCGCTGCGCCATCCGCCGCCAGGATCCTGCCATCACCAGTGCTGGCAATCTTACCCGTCAGATAGACTTTGCCGCCTTGGGTGTCGATATCCTCCACCACCAGTTTGTTTGTAGAGGGATCCCAATAGACCTGTGGTACATAGTCAAAGACCTTATCCGTGCTGTTCCACTTTGCACCGCCATCATTGACCTCGTACATGGTGCGGTTCTGGACAACAGCCGCCCGGCTGGCCGGTCTCGTCTTAGCCGTAGTAAGTTGATCCTCCGTCACCGTAGCAGCATAAGTCTTGTAGCCACTCTGAATAAGCCCATTCACGTTGATATTGGCTGCAGATACATAGACGTCCCGGCCAGCGATATAGCCTGTAGCCACATTTGAGCTATCGGAACGCGTATAATCTTCCTCTTTATTCTTTTTATCATTATTCGTATCACTCAGACCAAGAGTATTTTTCATGGCAGTGGCTTTATCCGCCAAATATTTCTCTGGGTCGCCGTTGATATTGACAATACCCTCCTTGTAGTCCTGGGCAATAGTACCATTAGCGGCGATAAGTTTCACCGTATTTCCCTCTATGCCTGTCGGACGTTCCTTGGTGCCACCGCTGATGCGGATATCTCCGCTGGCGTTGCTGATAGTTACATTGCCATAGAAATTGCTGATCTTGCCATTCACTTCCACATCGGTGATGGCGGTATACTTCATCTCCCCATTTTCGATTGCTTTTTTATATTTCGTCTTTTCTTCTGACGTCATCTCAGTATTATTGTTGATCTCCTGCTCCAACTCCGGTGTCAAGGAAATAGTGCTGGTCTTATCACCACTGAAGGTCTTGGTGTTTTTCACCGTCAGGCCCGCAGCTGTGCTATCAGTTCTGCCGTAAATTTCCTTGAAAGCTGCTCCTGTTTTATGAACATTGACCGAGTTGATCTTCTCATTGCCCAGCATTGCCCCCGGCGGAATGACATTATCCTTATTATAGATAATGCTGCCGCCCTGCTCGCCCATAAGGATGTTATTCAGTTTCAGATAAGCATCCGATGCGTTCGTAATGGTTACAGATGGAGCAGAGTTGGCATGAAGATTCCCTGTCCCCGTCAGATCATTGGCTTGAACGTTGATATTGCCGCCACTGGTAGCAATATCCGGGATTTCCACGTAGTAAACCGAACGGCCAGAGCTAAGGTACACCGTATTGCCTTTTTCATCCTTCTCCGTAAGCCCCAAGCGCACCATTTCGCTTTGAATTCTATCACGCTCGGCGATATAAGCCGCCATTTTCGTACTATCACCGTTATAGGCAGCAATCAATTTGTTCAGTTCTCTAAGCCTCTCACCTAAGGTGTTGGCATAATCAAAGGTGCCCTTGGTGATGCCCTGCACAAGCCGCTGATTCGTGATATTGTTATCCGCCGTATAGTGAAGGCCGCCAGCAACAGAGCCACTGATGGTCAAGTTGATTGGATCAGCCGTGCCCGCAATAAGGGAGCCCGTGACATTGACTGTACTCAGTTTCGGCAAGGACTCTTCTGCAGAAACTGCATCGGAGGTCAGGAACTTCTTGTCGGTGCTGGAACCGCCTTTGGCCCAGTTCCAGAGGCTTTCGTCCTTGACAATCTCTTCCTTGCCACCACTGGCAATCACATTGATGTCCTTGGTGGAACGCACAATACCGCTGACATTTACCATTCCCTTGTCGGCAGTGATGTCATACTTCACCCTGGGCACAGTGATGGAAATAACCGAATAGTTGTAGGCGCCAGACTTGAAATCTGCATTCAGATTGGAGAGGGCCCCATACTTGTTAGCCCCCGCATAAAGGCCCACATTAGCACTGCTCGCAATATTTCCTGCCACCGTCACATCGCTCTTGCGGTTCATGTCGATGTTGTTCTTGGCCACGATGGGGCTGACAACTCCGGCATATACCGTTCCATCCACATGAGATTTAATCGTCTGATTGTCATAAGCGGCCAGGATAATATCCTCTGCAGATGCCGCCTTTTCATTGCTGAGGGTCGCCCCACCGGCCACATTGACTTTATTATTGACATCAATATCGATGTCACTGACTGCGTCTGTGACCGCGATGGCACCGCCGCCCTTAGCCTGCACCAGATTCGTCAGGTTATTCTGCGAGGAGGCAACATATTCCTGCAGATTGTTAGTGGTGATTTTCGCGTCTTTACCGATGTTGACTGTGCCGTTTTCCGTAACGTCCAGCAGGCTGCGCAGACGGTTGCCAGAAATGACACCGCCGAAATGGTCTTTCAACGTATAGGTCTGCTCATCCTTGTTGCCCTTGGAGTCTGTATCGTCATAGGCCCCAGTGGTAACGGCATTCGACGTGCCGATACGAACGCGGTCAGCATTGATTACCGTACCATCTGCCACATTGGCGTTGGTGGTGGTATCAATCGTGTTATCCACGCTGGTGCCGCCCACGCCAGCAATGCCGCCATGGCCTTCCGAGGCCGTCAGGCGCACCTCATCATTCTGCGATGCGCTAAGGGAAACTTCATCTGCTACCTCCCACTTGCCACTAAGGCTGCTGGTGACTTTATTGGTAGATTTGTTGTCCACATGGGCACCCACATAGCCCACGATTCCACCGCCACCTGCATCTGCAAAAGCCTTGCCAATGTTCTGGCCATTAGACATTACCTGCAAGCTATTCAGCTTCGTGGTTTCGTTCTTCCCCGTCAAGATGGTTGACATCGTCTCATTGCCAACGATATCTGCACTAGTATTGCCTACTGCCACAGCACCTGCCGTAACGCCATAGATATAGGCCTTGCGGTCCACATAAGACTTGTTATCCAAAATGAGATTGGTTTCCTTATCAAAGGTGCTGTTGGCCACATTAATCGTAGATTTAGCATCCGTATTCAGTACCACCGCATCCGGGGCCACTGCCACCGCAGAGACATTATGCCCCTTCACGTTACCTTCCAGAGTACGGCCATTGGCGGTTCCTAGCTGGGAAGTAAACTCCACCGTCTTGGCGTTGAACGAACCACCAGCCACACTTACCTCAGCCCCCATATTCATGACTCCTTTGCCCCGCATCCGGCTTACGCCGAGAATGGAGACAGCAGTATTGCCTGCGCTGAGTTTCGCCGTCGTATCGTTGGCTGCACCAAAATGGAACTTCGCGGCACTGGTATTATCATCCAGCCCCTTGATGTTGGTCGTGCCCGTGATTTTGGCCGTAGCATTCCCCGCGATTATCTTTCCTTTATCATCCTTTTCGCCGTCCTCAATGGTGGCGTGGTTTACTGCCACATTGACGCCACCGACGCCGACGCCCTGTGTATGGGCTTCCAGCATATTAGCTCTCTTAGCGTCAATCGTAATATTCTTGGCAGCGGAAATGTTGTTCGTTCCAGCCAGTGTTACGCCCACATTGTTCTTATTTTCTACACTGGCAAAGGTTGTAGTGACATTAAGCGCCGCAACCCCCACATTGGTGATCTGCGTCTTGCTCTTGCTGTCATCCTGGGCTTTGACCATGACATTCTCCGTGCCTTCAATGGTGCTGCCCGTGATATTGACATCCGTAGCGCCCTTATTGACAATACCAGCATAACCGACGCCCACACCAAGGCCAGCCCCCACGCTGACCGCCGTCACCGTGATTTCCGAACCGTTATTTTTCTGCCCCTGCAACGCATTAATGTTAATTTCCTTGCCCGTGATGGTGGCACCGCTTACGGTTACATCCGTATCGTAATTCGTGTGGATGATGGCATCCGTAACCCCTACAGCCGTTCCGCCCACATTGACCGTTACATTTTTCGCGGTAATGTCGTTGGTCTCCTGGGCCGTAACATTGACATTTTCCGCCGCCGTCAAAAGGGCACGATTGACTCCCGTATGAACACCCTGTTTATCGGACTTGGCTTTGGGCACGTCAAGGCTTACCTGTGCATTCTTAGCCGCATTGAGGTCGCTGTCCTTGTCGCTCAGGCCGAAGAACTTCGCGCCATCGACGCCTAGAGCCCCCTTCGCGTTATTCACGCCCTGGGAACCATTCAGATGAATGTTGATTTCATTCTGGGTAGTATTATTGACGCTCGTGGTATTCCCATTTTCATCTTTTGCATTGCTAAGCTGGGCCTGGGTGATGCCCTTGCCCACAGAAGTAACCGCTACGTTGACCCCTACACCAATACCGCCAACGGCTGCGCCGGTCACACTGCTCTCAAAATGGCGCTCTTCTTCCGCTTTTACCGCAATATCCTTCGCCGCTTTGACGGAACCGCCGGACACATGGGCACTGACACTGCTGTTGATATTGTTCAGTGCCACTGAAACACCTACGCCGCCCACACCGGCAGCGCCAACACCGCCCGTAGCATCTGCCACCAGCTTATCCGCAGCTTTCACCGTGACATTTTCCGCTTCAAGCTGACTGTTGGTCACCAGCGCCGCAGTCTCACCAGTGGTGTTGTTAATGCCCACGTTAGCAGCCAGGCCGGCGCCAAGGCCAACCGCTGCACTGGCGGTAACCAGCGTATTCTTCCAATTGTTTTCATTCTTCGCCAGCACCGAAATGTTCTTGCCATTGGTGCTGCTCTTGGCCTTCAAGTCGCTGCTATCCACCTCGGCCTTAACGGTGGAGGCATCGTCCATAACAGCCACACCGGCTCCCGCGGCAACGGCCGCATAGCCACCAGCCAAACTTGCACCGATGTTCATGGCGCGGCTGTTACCAAGATGCTCCGCTTTAATTTCTGCCGTACCGTCAAAGACCGCGTTCATATTACTCAGCAACGCACTGGTAGTGCTGGTATTGCTATGACGCATGATGCTGTCACCAGAAGCCACTCCCGCCGTTGCTGCGGCTCCCACAGCCCCTGCAAAGGACAGTCCGGAGGAACCGTGCTTGGCCGTGGCATCCACGGTGAGATTCTTGGCATAGAGGTTCTTCTTGGCCGAATTGCTGGAAATCTCTGCTGCCGTCGTCCGGTCAAAGGTCTCCCAGTTAGCAGACACACCAACGGAAACTCCTGCCGTTGCCGCCGCGCCTACGGTTGGCGTGCCAGTAAAGGAGCCGAAATTGGTATAATCTACGGCGTTGACATTTACATCCGAATGCTTGTCTTCGGCATTAAGCACTGTATCCTGGATTTTGGCCGTAGTATTCCCTTGGACGGTATTGAGGTTCACCGTGCCCGCGAGATCGACGCCCACGCTGCCCGAGGCCGCTACGCCGCCGGAAGCCAGCTGGGAAATGATGGTATGGGCAGCCGAGCTATCCACCACGATACCAGACTTCGTTTTTTCCTTGCGATTTTCGCTAAGGCGCTGTCTGTCCGTGGTAAGATCCAATTTTTCCGTGGTAAAGAGATTTTCGTCCTGGGGACGGGTAACCTTAATAGAACCAGTATCGGCGGCTTGCAAAGAGCCTCCCTGTACCAGCGCATTAGTATTCCCGCTAATTTTGTTGATGGAAACTGCCGCCCCAATCCCCGCCTTGGTGTTAGCGCCAATGGCAAAACCGCCGGCGAAGTTGTAGAGACGGTCGTCACTTTGGGCCACGATGCCCACACTGCTATCCATGGCAAGATTCTGATTCTTGATGATAGCATTCACGTTGTTATCAATGTAGTTGTAGCTGCCGGAACCAGCAAAGGCAACTTGTCCGCCAACGCCCACAGTTCCCCCGACACCTACGGAATGGATATCACCATCGCCAGCAGCGCGCACCTGGGTAAGTCCTGCGTTGACCGTGGTGGTACCGCTGTCCGTAGCCATTTCCGCTTTGGTATCCTGATACAGGCGGTTAATGGCAACGCCCGCCGTTCCCTTTACCTCCGTATTGATATCAACCGTGCCGCCGACACCGACGGTATTGATCTTACTCTTGGTATCGGCGGTAATATTGATGATGGGATGACTATCCGCATTGTTTGCGTTGATGTTGGTGTTGTTTAGCGCAGCTAGGCTGTCCTTATAGATATCCGAGACAGCAGCGCCTCCTTGGAGATTAAAGAGATTGCTGCCCCAGGATACGCCAAAGCCAGCCCCCACAGTAATGATGCGGGACTTGTCCGTATTCGTCCCCTCCGTCTTGCTGTCCTTGGTAGAAACTTCAATCGTACCAGCATCCGTGGTGGTGATATCCGCATTATTGATTTCGGCCCGCAGTTTCTCCCTCGTGCCATCAGTCCCGACCGAAGTATAGGCCACAGCACCGCCGATACCCACTTTCTTGCCGCCTACTGACACGCTGCCAGCAACGGTGGTCTTCTTGGTTAGCTCTTCAGCAGTGACGGAAAGCTCCTTCACCTTGTCGAGTTTCGTCTTTTCGCCGTTTTCCTTGCCGTCAACGATACTTTCCGTGTTGTTGACACCCCGGTTGATAGCCACGGTTCCCACGGCACCAAAAGTGGATTGGCTGATATTAACATCGACACCGCCAGCCACCGCCAAAGCCTTGCCCTGGTTAGCAGCTGCCAGTTTGACCGAGTTATCCGCATCCTCCGCCAGGGTGATAACATTGCCCTTCAGATAAGTTCCCGTGGTATTGTTCAGGGAATTATAGGCCAGGGACAATCCCATAGCCATGCCCTTTCCGCCGGCCACTTCCCCGGCGATATTGATGATGGAGCTGGTATTTTGTGCCTGCTCGCTGATGTTTTTCCCGGTGATGGTGTTGTTTTTAAAAGTGACTTTCGTATCATTCTTGAGGTCGTTCCAGCTGCCGGAACCGGCTCCGTTAAAGGATTTGCCGCCAATGGCAACGCCTGCGCCCACGGAAATAATCTTGGAATCGCTGGCGGCCTCCCCCGCTACTGTATCAGCCGTAATGGTGGAACCTTTGATATCCGCTGCCAGGTCATTCTTCACATAGTTATAGGCAATTCCCGCACCGACGCCGACATTTCCGTTCCAGCCTCCAGCCATAGCTGCCGTAATGGTCAGGCTATGATTTTTGCCCAATTCGTCTTTGGCTGCATCTTCATCGCCAGCGGCCTCGTCCGCAATCCGACCCTCGTCGGTAGTCTTGGCGTCATCATCCAGGGAAGATGATGCACTGCTCGTATCGAGATAGCTCTTCCCGGTGGTGTCTATTCCTTTATTTTCCAGTTTTTCCTTATTCGTTTTATCCGCATCCACCGAAGCTTTCAGCAACGATTTGATAATGTCCGTGAGATTGGTTTTGTTTTCAATCTGCCCTTTTTCCGTGCTGCGCTGTTCTTCCGTCTTTTGGACAGGGATTTCCCCGGCCTTGACATTTACTATGCTGTCCTGAGCTCCCACAATGGTAGCGCCAGAAATATAGGCACTGGTAGTATTCTTCACGCTGCCGTAAGCAAAGGCCCCCTCAAACCCGTATCCGCTATTGCCCCCGGCATAAGTAGCGGCCAGGGCGCCATCAATCTGGGTGGTGCCCTTCTGGGACTCAATATCCACGGACTTTAGATTCTGATAGCTGCCGCCGATGATGGCGCTAGACAGGTTGTTTTCCAAATTGCTGATGGCCACCACGCCGCCTACGCCCACATTGGTGTTTTCGCCGCTGGCAGAATTGGCCGCCAGGCCCCCTGCTATCTGATAATCGGTGCTGACAGCCTTGCTGGTGATGGTTCCCGTACCGTCAGAGATAATGATATTATCCAGCAGCAGGGCATGGATATCCTGCTCGGCCCGGTTGTAATACACCGCTCCGGCACCGGCCACATTGGTGCCATTGCCCTTAGAGGCACTGACTCCCATGCCTGCCACTACTTCAAGGCCCGTCTTGGAGGCGGAATTTTGGACAGACTTCACCTGTGGCAAATTGACATTGCGCAGGAAAGCATCCACATCCCGATTGGAGCTGTTCATGGCAAAGGTGCCGCCAATACCCACCTTGGTGGCAGAGCTGCCGGATTTTAGGGAGTTCTTGATATCCGTTCCCCCCGTGGTGATGGCACCGAGGAAATCCGTAGCCGACAGGGATACAGACTCCACTGCAGCCTCGTCAGCATTTTTCACCGTCACATTGTCGAGGACAGCATCCGTCCGGCCATCCAGGAAAGTCAAGGCCGCACTGCCCTCGATGCCGATGGACGCCCCGACACTCTTATTGGCAGCAGGAGCAGCCCCATCATCCTTCGGCGTTTCATCGGGATTGGCAGCAGAACTTGCTTCCTTCCCTGCTCCCGAAGCATTATTCTTCTGGGACGTTTCCCCAATGGTGGGAGCAGCAGACTCATTCTGAGCCTCTACCTTGTCCTGTTCCAAATCTTCCGTATTCTTCTTGGCGTCATTCGCCCCTTCTTTCCCCTTTTGGGACCAATTCGTCCATTTTTCCGAATCCTTCCGTTCGTTGGCATTCTCTGCCTTGTCTTCGGCGCTAGTGGAGACGGTCTTGGCCTTGGCATCGTTCTGTATCATGCCCAGGGTTATGGCCGACGCAGAGAGATTCCCCGTGGTGATGGTTCCCTTGTTGCCGCTGGCAGTAGCGTCCCCCATTTTCCCCGAAAAGGTATCGCCAGCAACACTGCGAGCCAGCGTCGCATTCTGATAGATTTTCTGAGCGGCCTTTTCCGCATCCGTTTTATCTCCTGCGGGTGCACTGATCCCACTGCCATTATCGCTTACCATAGCCAGGCTGTTTACATCATAATTGACAATGCCCACGCCGATACCAAAAGCTTTGGAACTTTCCTTTCCCGTGAACTCACTGCGGACAGAGTTATCCACCGTGGTGGAATTGACGGCCATAAGCATAGCCATGACCGGAGCATTGACTGTGGCCTCATCATCCAAAGACACGATGCTATTGCTATCGCCATAGGAGAGCGCCACCATGCCCGAAATGCCAAAGGAATCCCCTTTGCCAGCATTTTTGACTTCGTTCTTGGCGTCGATGGAATTGTTAGCCGTAGCGCTCACCTGGGCTCCGGTAAGTACTGTTTCCTTTCCCGCCATAATCAAGCTGTTGCCGCTGATATTCTGGATGCCCACCGTGGCACCGATACCTACTTTGCTGTTATCTTCTTCGCCACCGTATTTTCCCGCCGCCTTGGTGGTGGCATCTGTAGACAAGGTCAGGGCAGAACCTTCCAGCTGGCTCTTCTGTCCCAAAAGAACCACGGCGTTATTCTGCAGGTTGTTAATCCCCACCGAACCGTCCAACACCACCGTAGCCGGTTTATCCTTATTCGCTTTCTCTTCGTTACTCACCGCATAAGACAGGCTGCTGGTCTTCTTCTCGGAATCTTTTTCATACTCGCCCATTCCTGCCACAGCCCCCAGCGATACGGCCTCACCCTTGATTTGGGCAGACTTATCCCCCTCATTATCCAGCAGGATATTGGCATTATTCTTCACGTTGCTGACCAGTACAGCAGCACCAATCTCCACTTTGGCCGAGTTGGCCTGGGCATTCTTCACCGTAAATTGCAGACTGTCTTCCTTGTCGGCAGAAGCAGTCATCAGGGATTTGGCACTCGCATTAACCCCACCGTCTGCCCCATTTTCTACTGCCGTAGCCATAATGACAGCATTCTTCCCCAGGGTGATATTGGCATCGTTTTTATTGGCCACAACACCGACACTGGCCCCAAGGCCAAAGGCCGAAGTCTTTGCCTCATTGCTGCCGCTCTTATTGGTGCCTTCCACCTTGTCCTTGACCTTCTGAACACCTTCCTGGGCATCGCCAGCCTGTTTTTTCGTGGTATCTGCCGAAGCATCCTGGATGGTCTTCTCAGGATTGGCGGACTTTTTCTTGTTGTCATCCCCAGAATGGGAGGCATTTTGCTCTGCCGCTGCATCGGCATTATCCTTTGCCTTATCCTCATCACTGGTCTGGGCAGTATCCTTGCCGCCCTCATTTGCCGCAGCAGCTTTCAGGGTATTGTCCACGGTCATCTTAAAGCCGCTGACTTTATTTTCGGCCGCGATATCCACTGCCCCAGCCTTGATAGAACGGTCAACCGACACCGCTGCAGTGTTGTCGTAGTTAGCTACGCCCACGGTGGATACCACATAGCTCTTGCCTGCGCCAGTAGCCCCTGCTTCTACCGCAATATTGCTGTTCGTGACAGCCTTGATAGCAGCCTTGCCAGTTTCTGCCTTAAATGATTCATCTGTCCCCTGCGGCGCATTTACAGCCACATTGGCCTTGGTGTCGCCAGCAAGGACAGCCACGCCTACTACCGCTGAGGTATTAGCCCCACCGCTGGCGGTTGATTTGACGCTGGCCGTAGTAGTGGCATCGGCGGCAATGGTGATGGCATTGCCATCGCCATCTTTTCCCGTGGCCTGCAACTTACCATCAATGACAATATCGGCGTTATTGTAGACGCGGGAAACGGCCACCGTCGCGATGGGCAACACAGAATCCGATTTTTGCTCCTTGCCATCGCTGTCCTTCTTCTCCGCCTTAGGTACAGCAATGGACTGTTTGAGTTCCACCGTGGACTTGGCCCCAATGTCGATGCTATTTCCCTTCACGGTGCTATTTTTGCCGACGTTGATAGCAGACTTGTTCGTCTTGCTGGCATAATTGACATAGAGGTACTTGTTGGCCGAAGACTCTGCTCCAGCCAGTTTGTTGATAAGTCCCTCGGCAATGGTGTCTTCGCCCAGCACAATGCCCTTCAGGGTGTCTGTCAGGGTCATAGGTGTGCTGTCTTCATAGGTGCTCTTGCTCTCCGCCGTAAGTTTCACGGCGCCATCACTGCTGGTGATGAAAACACCTTTGGCAGTGGCATCCGTGCCGATATTGACGGCCGCGGAAATATCCGTGGAACGGTCGCGCCAATGGATGGTATTAGCCTCGGTCTTGTCGTTGCCATTTTCATCTTTCTCCGGCGTGCCATCCTCCTTCAAGACAGGCTTGGTGTCCTTGACAGCAGACTCCTGTCTAGCCGTCAGGATGATATCGCCGCCATCCCCGGCAACAGCAGTAAGGGTGCCTAAGCCCGCACTTCCCCCACCCTCTATATTTACTAAATTAGTAAAATCCAGTTTTTTTGTACTCTGGATTTGGGCACCATCATTGATATTGATGATGCCCGCCCCTAACATTACACCGCTATGGGTGTTGATATGTCCACTGATGTCAATGCCCTTGTCATTGGCATAAACGAGGTTCTCAATAGCTGCCACAGTAATATCTGTAGCAGGATTGGCAGCGTTATATAACTTATCAAAATCCCTTTGAGTCGGCACAATACCTGTAAACTGTCCCGCATTGATGACGCCTGTTGCCCCCACGGCGATCCCGTTAGGACTCAGAAACATAAGATGTCCGTCAATCTGTCCACTTTTCACAGCATTGACAATGCCATTGATGAAGATTCTATTCTGCACCAGGTTGGCAAGAATGGCAGTATTAAACTTCAAGTTGGCGATCTGTCCTTGAGCCAAATCGAAGTCCCTGAAACGATTGTAGGCTAGTCCATTCCCCTGCCCTTCTGGATCAATGTTGTAGACATTATCCGTAGCATTTATGGGTGTACCATCTTTTCTGGTAATCGCAGCTTCACTGATGGTGTACGGAGACGCAAGCACTCCCGTTGCCATCGCCAGAGAAACGAGCATATGCTGCCATTCCCGCTGACGTACTTTGGCCCGCGATTTTCTGCGTCCGCCTCTTGGAGTCCACTCCATATGAGGCACCGAAGTGAGCGTCCAATCCTTATCTTCTTTTGTGATTTTATATCCGTATGCCATAGTAAGCCCCCACTTTCCAGCTATCCATCTTTTTAATATACCAATTTCATCAGGACAGCCTAGGATTTACCCACAGCTTAGAACGTTGCCGACAAACTGAAATCCACTCTTGCGCTGTCCAGATAGTTATCATAAAATTTCTTTTTTATTGGAAAACCAATCGTAAAGGTACTGTACAAATGCTTGTACCGCATCTCAACTCCTACACCAGTACTCATCAAAGTCCGATGTTCCGGCGCTGTATCCCCAGCTACCGTCCCCCAGTCAAAGAAAGGGAACACAGTGAAACGCTTTACCTTGTCTAAGGGAATGTGATACTCAATGCTTGCCGTCAAGCCGCGGTCACCGCCGATAAAACCTTCCTCGTAGCCCCTGACGCTATTGACACCACCGATGAAAAAGCGGTCGGATGCGGCCAGATAATCATCGGCTGCCCACTGTCCATCGATCCTTCCCTGCCAGAATTGACCATTCTTGTAACGTTTCTGCCAAAAGGAATTCAGACGGTAAATCTTGGCCGTCTCTGAGACGCCATCTATGTCACTCCGTCTAGCCAGTACAAAGGAGTGTTTATGATAAAACACGGAAGAATCCCCATAATGGGTAAACGAAACATACGGTATTAGCCGCTGTATCGTATCATCCACCCAAGGCACCACCAGTGCAGTGCCATGTCCGAGTTCCGTTTTCGCCGTCTGACGAACATACTGCAAACCTGCTTCATGACGGGAATGCTCCGTTATATGAAAGGGCATACGCCAAGTCAAAGACAAGGAACTCGACTTACCCTGAACCCCTAAAGGCTTTAGCTCCCCATTTGTCACTTTCGTCGTATTGCCCGAATAGTTGAGTTCCAGCCGCATCCCTTTTTTAGAAATTGGGAAACTGTACCCCAAGGACCAGGCCTTAGTGCCCTGACTGCGGATAAAACTTGTCCATAGAGCGTCTCGTTGACCAGTCAAACTTTTCATATTATAGAAAAGACCTTCACGCCATCGTCCGCTGCTTTCGTACCCATCGTTATCCACATAGAGGGTCACATTCTGGTTCTGCGGCTCAAAGGCTATGATCTCATAGTCGGTTGTATTTTCTTTGTTGCCAGGCTTCAGCACCACTCGGAGCTGCATGTCATTGGTGCCATGGAACCAACGCAAGTCGCGGTTCAGCTTATCGACGTTGGCAATCTCCCCCGCTTTCAGTCCCAGCCTATCCGTGATATAGCCGGTTTTCGTATGACGGTTGCCCGTGATCTTGACTTCTCCCGTTTTGCCTTCGATAAGACGAATCTCCACGACGCCTTCATGAATCCGCTGCGGTGGCAGGACTGCTCCGCAGGTCATATACCCCTTATCCTTATAAAGTCCTGTAATCTGCTCGGCCATGGCCCACAGATCCTTTACCGTAATCTGTCGCCCGATGTAAGCATCCACAACAGCCTGGATTTCCTCTGATGTCAAGATTTCCGAGGGACTCCACTTAACCTTCTTCAACTCAAAGCTGATGTCTGTGCCGTTATCATCCGCAGGCGCCGTTTCTTCTTTTTCCACCTTGTTCTTCTTTGCAGCCTCGTCCTCGGCAATCTGTTCCATCACTCGTTCCCGTTCCATATCCCTGCGGTCACGCTCCATCTGCGCACCAGCATCCATGCCACCTGCTGACTCCGCAGCAACAGTCGCCTGGCCTCCTGCTAGTAATCCCAAAGCAAGCACCAAACAAATCGAATCAGATCTTTTCATCAGTTATCACCTGTTTATTGTAATATTGTTTTGTTATTTTCATTATCCCTTATTTATATATCGTATTATTTGTTCTTTTCCTTAAGCGATCTCACTTATTGTCAGGATAGAGGATTTCTGTCAATGCTATCAGCAATTCAAAGTGCTGATAGTCCTTGCGGTCTGACCAATCTCCGCCCCAGGTAAATCCATGTTCCGTAAACAACTTATATGGCAGGGAATCCTTATCGATCCAGTGGCAACGTACAATCATCCTTGTAGGATTTCCCCTTGATGCGCGCAAATATTTTTGCACAGCCATTTCACATCCCCCTCTCACCCTTGAAAATTCGCTGCCACCAGCATAAATACCTGCCCTCACAATGCAAAAACACCTCGAAACCCTTTCATAGGATTTCGAGGTGTTCATAGTTTTATTTGTCACGTAGCAAGTGCTGCCCGCAGTTTGGCTTTCATCAGCTCCACATTTGGCGCCACGCCTGTCCATTTGACAAAGGCGGCCGCGCCCTGGCCGGCGAGCATTCCCTCGCCATTGAGCACACGATGGCCGTACTCGCGTGCCTCACGCAGCAGACGCGTCTCAGCTGGTGTATAGATGATATCGTAGACAAAGGCATCAGCTTTGACTTTTGACCAGTCAACGGGCGGCATGGCGTCAACATGAGGCGTCATACCCAGCGGCGTAGTATTGACCAGCAAGTCAGCGGCTGACAGCTTAGCGGCAAAATCCTCACTTTCCCAATGGCTAACCGTAAGCGTTCCATAGGCGCTGAACTCATCCACCAGCGGCTGCACCTTCTCAGGGCTGCGCACGCCGATATAGATGGCCTGCACCCCTGCCTTGATAAGCCCCCAGACCACGGCACGGGCAGCGCCGCCTGCGCCTAAGAGCACCACCGTCTTGCCCTGCGGCACAAAGCCAGCATCGACAAGTGCCTGGATAAAGCCCGTCACATCGGTGTTATAGCCCGTCAGATGACCATCATCATTGACGACGGTATTGACCGCCCCGATGATGCGCGCATCTTCATCGATAGCATCCAGCAGCGGCATGATGGCCGTCTTGTGCGGGATCGTGACATTCCAGCCGCGAAACTGCAGCGCCTTGAGACCTGCCACAGCCGCGGGCAAATCTTCAGGCCGTACCGGCAATGCCGTGTAGACATAGTCAACACCCGCCTTGCCGATGGCTGCATTCTGCAAGACCGGCGACAAGGAATGTGCAATCGGCCAGCCCAACACACCGAGATTTTTCGTCTTTCCCGTAAGCATACAATGACCTCCTTTGCCTCAGCAACTACTCAGGCATGCTCCTCACGCGTCTTGGATAAGAGTTCCATCTTGAGCTCGTAGTAAGCCGGCGTCATGTCAAGATAATGACGGTGCGGATTCTCAAAACGCTGTTCCTCTTCCCAAATCTCATTTTCGAGCTGCTGTTTGACATAGTTGCGGATCTCATCGAGAGTCGGCAGCTCCTCCGTGCGCTTGCCCTGACGCACGTAGAGCTTGCGCAGGTTCTTGATGGTGCAGCCCTCAAACACGCGGTTCTTCCACGGCTTGACCGGGTCGACATAGCGGAACGGCTGGGAAAGGTCGATGGGCTCACCGCAGACCGCGAGCATATCTGCTACGGCATGGCCATCGGCATCGTAGACACGGTAAAGGTCCTTGAGTCCCGGGTTCGTGATCTTCTCGATATTCTCCGAGACCTTGATGCGCGGTGCGAATTCGCCATTCTCGCCGACAGCCGCCAGCTTGTAGACCGCGCCGAATACCGGCTCGGATTTCGCCGTGATCAGGCGCTCGCCGATGCCGAAACTGTCGATGCAGGCATCCTGATTCAGCAGCGACGTCACGGTGAACTCGTCCAGGCTGTTGGAGACGACAATCTTGCAGTCCTCAAGGCCGGCCTTGTCGAGCATCTTGCGCACGCGCTTGGAAAGGTACGCCAGGTCACCCGAGTCGATGCGGATGCCGACGAGGCGCTTGCCCATCGGCTCCAAGACCTCATGGGCCACGCGGATGGCATTCGGGATGCCCGAATGGATGACATCATAGGTATCGACCAGCAGCACCGTCGCATCCGGATACGTCTCGGCATATTTCTTGAAGGCCGTATACTCATCCTTATAGAACATGACCCAGCTATGGGCCATCGTGCCCGAAATCGGGATGTTGAACATCTGGCCGGCCGATACCGTAGCCGTGCCGACGACACCGCCGATATAGGCAGCCCGCGCGCCATAGGTCGCTGCGTCCATGTTATGGGCCCGGCGGGCACCGAAATCCGACACGGCCCGGCCGTTGGCTGCCTTGACGATGCGGCGCGCCTTCGTCGCGATCAGCGACTGATGGTTGATCTGCGCGAGGATTGCCGTCTCGACGAGCTGCGCATCGATAAGAGGTGCCACCACCGTGATGCACGGCTCATTCGGATACATGATCGTGCCCTCCGGCAGCGCATAGATATCGCCCGAGAAATGGAAGTTCTCCAGATATTGCAGGAACTCCTCCGAGAAGATCCCCTGCTGGCGGAAATACTCGACATCTTCCTTCGAGAACTCCATGTTCTCCACGTACTCGATAATCTGCTCCAAGCCGGCAAAGATTGCAAAGCCGCCCTTGTCGGGATTCGCACGATAAAAAACATCGAAGGCCACCTGTACGTCCTTATCATGATCCTGGAAATAACCATTGGCCATGGTCATTTCATAAAAATCCATCATCATGGTAATGTTTCGTTTGTCAAATTGTGTCAAAAAAGACACCTCCTGTTTGCAGCTCAGCCGCATCATAAAAAAATATACAGGACTAATTATATCATTCCGCGCTGGCTATGGCAAAAAAATACGGATATTCCACACAAAAACGGTGCATCGTCTGCTCTGCCAAACGATACACCGCCCCGTGTCTTTCCCTCTATCTTTATTTTTCCGTATTTTTTCTCTGCGCATAGTCCTGCATCCCCGGGCTTCCTGCCGCAGCAACAAAATCCAGCTCATCGTCGCGCATATGCCCATGCCAGCATTTCTTGCCCATATGATCCTGACGCTGCATCGTCAAAAGCTGCGCCAGCAGCTTCTCCCGGACCATATGGCAGCGGGAAAAGTCGAAATTCTCCAGCTCTGCGATTAAACGTTTGTCTTCCATTTCCGCTCCCCCTTTCTGATGTCTTTCTAATCTTTATATCCTTTGCGGCAGCAAACTGTTATCATAATTTTTTCATGTATTTCCCCTCAATGGATGAACATATACCAGATTGCCAGGATGCCGCCAGCTACCGTCGCGATTTTCTCGAGCTGCTCCGTACTCGTGCTCTGCAGCCAGTCCGTATTCACATCGATGATGTCCAGCCCCTTGCGCACCACCCAGCGCAGGGCACAGGCCAGCAGATAAGTCAGGGCGATCTTCACCAGCACCATGGCGATATTCACGGCCAGCCCGATGATCAGGCAGACCAGGGCTGCGACGAGCACGATGCCGGCCACCCCCGTCAATATGGTCATGACGGCGCCGCTGACAAGGGAGGCACCGAGAAGGAACACTACCACCAGTATCGCTAGAACTCCCATAAGGAACACCTCGCTTTACTCCTCATATTCCAGTGCGTTTTCCTCGCACCAGTCGCGGGCAGTCTCGATGAGCTGCGCCTGCAGGTATTTTTCCCAGACCGGCTTCAACAGCAGATGGCGCACCTGATGGTTGAACCGCGTCACCGCGCCACTGCCCTGCAGGGCATCCTGCAGGCGCTCCTTGACGTCTTCCCGCTCCCGCGAGGCAGCAAAGCCCTGCATGAAGCCCCGCAGGTCCTCATCGATGACATTGGGGACCGGGATGTAGTGCTCCCAGTCCTCTTCAATCGTGAACACATGCTCCAAGGCCTGTTCTTCATCCATATCATCAGCCACCACCATGACTTTTCCCTTCGCGATGTCGACATAACTCTGCCGCACATCCGACTGCGCCATAGCGGCCGCTAATTCTTCCAATTTGATCTTCATAGTATATCCTCCGTTGTTTTCCTCCTTATTATACGCATAATCGCTGAGAAAAAACAAGCCTTCCTGCTAAGGAAGGCTCGCGTATCAGTTGGGATCGAATTTCTTCGTGGCATTTTCGAGCAGGCTGTCACGCCGCTGCTTCGAGGCAGCAAAGTAGTCGTGCACCGCCTGGCGGTCGTGCTGCTCACAGGCCGTGATGACTTCGCCGAGGATATGCTGCAGCTCCTTGAGATTGGCTACGATGGCCTCCCCATTGGTCATGCAGATATCGGCCCACATGTCGGCATTCGAGGAGGCAATGCGCGTCGTATCGGTAAAGCCGCCGCCGATGAGCTTGATGCACGAGTCCAGGTCGCCGCCTGTGCGGTTGAGCAGCGTGACGAGGGCCGCCGCCGTCACATGCGGCACATGGCTGATGACCGACGCGCAGCGGTCATGCCGCGCGATGTCAAGCGTCGTAAAGTTTGCCCCTGTATGGCGCAGCACGCGCATGAGCTTATCGTGTGCCGCGGGCGGCGCCCCTGTGTCTTCAACGATCACATAGGCCTTGCCGGCAAACAAATCCTTCTTCGCCGCCGTGACGCCGCTCTTTTCGCGGCCAGTCATCGGATGGCCGGCGATATAGTAGACATCCTGGGGCAGGATATCCCGCAGATGACGCCAGATATACTGCTTGGTGCTGCCCGCATCGGTGAGGATGGCCCCTTTCTTCAGATAGGGCAGGATCTTTTCCACCATCGGCACGATCTGCAGGACCGGCGGGCTCAGAAAGACAATATCGGCGTCTTTGACCACCGCCTCGATATCCGCCGTCGCATAATCGACAGCCCCGAGCTTCATCGCATTATCCATCGAGGCTTGCGTGCGGCAAAGGCCTGTGATGTAGATATCCTCGCCCATCTTGTCCTTGAGGCACAGTCCCAGTGAGCCACCGATCAAACCGACGCCGATGATGGCAAGGTTTATCTTCGCCCGGCTCATAATTTCCGGCCCATGACAGCGGCGATCTTGCCCAAGTCCGCCATCAAGCGGTTGAAGTTCTTCGGCGTCAGGCTCTGGTCACCATCGGAAAGGGCGACCTCCGGATGCGGATGCACCTCGATGATCAGGCCGTCACAGCCAGCGGCGACAGCGGCGCGGGCCATCGGCTGCACCATCTGCCAGCGTCCCGTGCCATGGCTCGGGTCAACGATGATGGGCAGGTGGGAGAGCTCCTTGATGGCTGCCACAGCGCTGAGGTCGAGGGTGTTGCGCGTGAAGGTCTCATAGGTGCGGATGCCGCGCTCACAGAAAATGACGTTCTCGTTGCCGCCCGCGAGGATGTACTCGGCGGCATTGAGCCACTCGCTGATGGTAGCCGACAGGCCGCGCTTGAGCATGACCGGCTTTTTGACCTTGCCCAGTGCCTTCAGCAGTTGGAAGTTCTGCATATTGCGCGCACCGACCTGATAGACATCGGCATATTTTCCAACGAGCTCGATATCATCCTTATCGACGATTTCGGTCACGACCTTGAGGCCCACCTCATCGGCGACTTCGCGCAGCATCTTGAGACCATCTTCAGCCAGGCCCTGGAAATCATACGGGCTCGTGCGCGGTTTGAAAGCACCGCCGCGCAGGAACTGGGCCCCGCCGGCTTTTACGGCTTTGGCAGCCTCGCGCAGCTGCTCGATACTCTCGACCGAGCAGGGACCAGCCATGACGACGAGATTCTCGCCACCGACCTTGACGCCAGCCACATCGACCACCGAGTCCTCCGGATGCCAGGTACGACTGACGAGCTTGTATTTCTCCGTGATGCGGACCGTCTTTTCGACGCCTTCCATCATGTTCATCTCGAGATTGGCAATCTTTTTCTTGTCGCCGATAACACCGACAATCGTGACTTCCTCACCGGTTGATACATGCGCCTTGAGGCCGGCTGCATCTATTTTCTTGATAACCTTATCGATATTTTCCTTGGTTGCGCTGGGACTCATCACAATAATCATATTCATTCCCTCCAAAATTCTTAGCGATCTTTCACCGAAAACCATTCCGAAATGAAGTATTGCCACCAAAAAAGCCCGTCCCTCTACAGGGACGAGCCGATATACCCGTGGTACCACCCTGCTTGCTGCTGCAAGCCTCTCATTTCGGATACTGACATATCCTAGCCTGTGATAACGGTGGCATTCCGGCGCGGCCTACTGCTTGTTCAGCCTGCTGCTCAGGAGTGTATTTCCATCGAGGTCTTTACGGTGTTTCACCAGCCCACCGCTCTCTGCCAAAGCCACGGGATGTACTTCTCTCCATCCATGCATTTCACTTGTTGGTTAATACTATAGCAGTTCATTCGCGCAATGTCAACACATTTTGTAAATGTTACTATGTAAAATCCACTGGTATTACACGTTTATTCCATCAGACCTTGACCATCGCGATCTCGTCGCAATTCGGGAACTTCGGACAGTCGATGCATTCCTTCCAGACCTTATGAGGCAGTTCTTCTTTCGTGATGGTCTCAAAGCCCAGCGTCTGGAAGAAGCCCGGCTTGTAGGTAAGGGTGAAGACCTTCTCCACCCCCAGCTGCTCGCCCTCGGCAATCAGCCGCTTCACGATCTGGGCGCCGATGCCCTGCCGCGTCTTCTGGGGCGCTACGGCCAGGGTGCGGACCTCAGCCAGCCGGTCCCAGATGATATGCAGGCCGCCCACGCCGGCAATCGTGCCGTCCTCATCCTCGGCCACGATCATATCGCGCAGCGTCTCATAGAGCGTATTGCGCGAACGGGCCAGCATCACACCCTCCTCCGCATAATCAGCCACAAGCTGATAGATTGCCTCGATGTCTTTAAACGTCGCCTTACGATATTTCACTCAACCATCTCATTTCCTTTTCAGTTCTAGTTTCCTTATGCCGGCTCGCTGCTCGGACAGACAGGCGCCAGCGGGCATTCGGTGCAGAGCGGCTTGCGCGCCTTGCAGATCTTGCGCCCATGCCAGATCAGCCAATGATGGGCATCCGACCACTTCTCCCGGGGGATGGCCTTCTGCAGGCCATGCTCGACCTCCAGCGGCGTCTTGCCCGTCGCCAGCTTCAGCCGGTTGGCGATGCGGAACACATGGGTATCCACCGCGATCGCCGGCTGATGGAAGGCCACGCTCATGACGACGTTGGCCGTCTTGCGTCCGACACCGGGCAACGACTGGAGCGCTTCGAAATCTGCCGGCACCTCGCCCCCGTACTGCTCGCAGAGCATCTGGCAGGCCGCCATGATGTTCTTGGCCTTGTTGCGGAAAAGCCCGCAGTCGCGGATTTCCTCCTCGAGCTGCGCCAGGCCCAGCGCAAGGATCGCCTCTGGCGTCGCTGCCTTCTGGAACAGCCGCGCCGTCGTCACATTGACGCGCTTATCCGTGCACTGCGCCGACAGAATCACCGCAATCAAGAGCTCAAACGCATTGCCGAAGACGAGCTCGGGCTTGGCCCCCCGATAGAGCCGCTCGAGGATAGCCAGCTGCTCCTGCTTGATTTTCTTTGTTACTCGCATCGCTTTCCCCTTCAAAATACGGATAAGCCTTCCCCGGCAGAGGAAGGCTTATCGGATACTAGCTTAGGTTGCCCGCTTAGTTCGTCAAGCTGCGGATTGGGGCCGGAATGCGGCCGCCGCGGGCGATGAACGCCTCCGAACTGTACTGGTTGCGGACCGGCACAATCGGGCAATAGCCCAAAAGGCCGCCATACTCGACCATATCGCCGACCTTCGCCCCCGGCACCGGGATGACGCGGACAGCCGTCGTCTTGTTGTTGATCATGCCGATAGCTGCCTCGTCGGCGATGATGCCCGAAATCGTAGCCGCCGAGCAGTCGCCCTCGATGGCAATCATATCAAGGCCAACCGAGCAGACGCAGGTCATGGCCTCGAGTTTCTCGATCGAGAGGCTGCCCGACTTGATGGCTGCGATCATGCCCTCGTCCTCGCTGACCGGGATGAAGGCACCCGAGAGGCCGCCGACATGCGAGGACGCCATAAGGCCGCCCTTCTTGACCGCATCGTTCAAGAGGGCCAGTGCCGCCGTGGTACCCGGTGCACCGCAGCTCTCGATGCCCATCTCCTCGATGATGCGCGCCACGCTGTCGCCGACGGCCGGCGTCGGTGCCAGCGACAAGTCGATGATGCCAAAGGGCACGCCGAGGCGCTTCGATGCCTCACGGGCAACGAGCTGGCCGACACGCGTGATCTTGAACGCCGTCTTCTTGATGGTCTCAGCCACTTCCGTGAAGTCAGCACCCTTGAGGTTTTCCAGCGCATGCTTGACAACGCCCGGGCCGCTGACGCCGACGCTCACGACCTTGTCCGCCTCGCTGACGCCGTGGAAGGCACCAGCCATGAAGGGATTGTCCCCCGGCGCGTTGCAGAACACGACGAGCTTGGCGCAGCCCAATGCCTGCGTATCACGCGTGAGCTCCGCCGTGCGCTTGATGACCTCGCCCATCTCGCGCACGCAGTCCATATTGATGCCCGTCTTCGTCGAGCCGAGATTGACCGACGAGCAGACAAGATCCGTCGAGGCCAATGCCTGCGGAATCGAGTTGATGAGCACGCGGTCACCATGGGTAAAGCCCTTCTCGACCAACGCCGAGAAACCGCCGATGAAGTTGACACCGACAGCCTTGGCGGCGCGGTCCATAGCCTCAGCAACCGGTACATACGAATCGGTCTTGCAGGCATCGGCCGCAATGGAAATCGGCGTTACCGAAATGCGTTTATGAATGATAGGAATGCCATACTCCGCCTCGATATCCTCACCGGTTTTCACGAGGAACTCTGCCGATTTCGTAATCTTGTCATAGACATTCTGGCAGAACTGGTTGATATTCGGATGCGCGCAGTCACGGAGCGAGATGCCCATCGTGATCGTACGCACGTCGAGCTTGTTCTCCGTAATCATGGCATTTGTTTCTAAAATATCATCTATCGTTATCACGTGTCTAAAATCCTCCTAATCGATTCCATCCATTGACATGTCAACCTGACCCGTCAATTTGACATGTCATTTGACCGGTCATTTTGACTGGTCAGATATTGTGCATGATGTTGAAGATATCCTCATGCTGGGCCTTGATGTCCACGTTGATTTCCTGCCCGCGCTCCTTGAGCGTCTTCTGCAGATCCGTGAGCTTGATTTTGCTGCCGCTGATCTCAGCGATCAAAATCATATTGAAGAACCCATCCATGATATTCTGGTTGATCGACAGGATATTGACATTGTTCTCGGCAAGAATCTGGCTGACCATCGCAATGATACCGACACGGTCTTTACCAACGACTGTCACTACAAGTTTCATTTACACATTTCTCCTTTTCATTCCTAAGACTACGACTCATTGTGTAAACCATAGAACAATGTGTCAACACAAATCATTTTCCCCCATTATACCAATAGAATACTGAAAAACCAAGTATTCCGCGAAAATTCTTTCGAAAAAATCATGTCATATGTCCCCGAATCCGATATAATAGAGCTATGACTAGTAATCAGGAGGCATCATTTATGGAATATGGTTTTTTCAATGGCGAATTCATCACGCTTGATACCGCGAAAGTACAGCTTGAGGACCGCGGCTATCAATTCGGCGACGGCATCTACGAAGCCACGCGGGTCTACAACGGCAAATGCTTTGCGCTGGAGCGCCATCTGGCCCGCTGCCGCCGCTCCCTGCGCGAGCTGCGCATTCCGATTACCTATATGGATGAGGAACTCACGGCCATCCACTACGACCTCATCCAAAAAAGCGGCATCCAAAACGGCGTCATCTATTTCCAGATTACGCGCGCCACGGCCCCGCGCACGCATTATTTCCCCGACCAGGTCATCCCGAATCTCTCGATGACCATCCGCGAATCAGAGCCCAACCGCAAGTGGCAGGAAGACGGCATCGCATGCATGCTGGCCGAAGACATCCGCTGGCTGCGCTGCGACATCAAGAGCCTGAACCTTTTGGGCAATGTATTAGCCAAACAGGCCGCGCATGAGAAAGGTCTGCAGGGTGCCATTCAGTTCCGCAAGGATACGGATCTGATTACCGAAGGCTCAAGCAGCAACTTCTTTATCGTCAAAGACGGCCTGATTTGGACGCATCCGACTGACAACCTTATTCTCAAGGGCGTCACGCGCTCCATCCTGCTCGAAGAAGTCATCCCGCAGCTCGGCTATACCGTCGTCGAAAAAGCATTCACGCCGGAATTTGCCCTGAGCGCTGCGGAAGCCTTCGTCACCAGCACCAGCCTCGAAGTCACACCAGTCGTCAACATCGACGGACACACCATCGGCAACGGCACCCCGGGCAAAATCACCCAGAGCCTGCTCCAGGGCTACCGCGAGCTCGTCCAGAAGGAATGCTATAACGCTTGACGAAAGGGATGTGACAGAACATGCGAACAGGGATCATTCTCGCCGGCGCGCTCCTGGCGGCCTCTTGGGGAACCGGCGCCGCACAGGCAGCAGCCGTTGACGCAGCAACAGTACCAGCAGCACCAGCTGCCAGCAGGGAATACCAGCTCACGGACAAGGCCAGCCCTGCCATACCGGCCGCGCAGCTGCCGGAAAACACGGCGCGCCCTCAGGACACGCCCAAGGCGTCCCCGGCAGCAGAAGCCAGCACAGCAGAAGCGCCAGCTCCGGATTCCCGCCCCCAAAAGGCAGCCAGCCAGCCCAAGAACGAGATCGAAGTGCAGTTTGATTATCTGCATCACTGCTATTTCGATAAGCGCTACATCGATAACTACAACCTGCATATCTATAAGAAATGGAAGCGCATCCATGCCCTCTCCATCTATGGCGGCGTGACCATCACAGGCGCCAGCGGCTATCTGATTGACGACAGCCAGCCGGACGTACATAAAAACAGCGACGCCTTCGGCATCGGCCCTTCCGTTTTGCTGCGCTTCGAAAAACGCATCACGGGCAAGCTCTATGCCGACCTTGATGCGTCAGGCTCCCTGCGGATCTATGGCAAGGCCCATCCTGCCGGCGGCCGCGCCTTCGACTTCCTCTGGCGCATCGGCCCCCGCCTGACCTACCGCTGCACCGATGACATGGCCATCAGCCTGGGCTATCTGTTTGCCCATATGTCAAACGGCTTCAGCGATCATAACCCGGGCTACAATGCCGCCGGTATTTCCCTGGGCTTCCAGTATCGTTTCTGACAGGCACCATAAAACAAAAAGGAGCTGCAAAGACGCGGCGGATCAATCCGCCACATCTTTGCAGCTCTTTTCTTTATGCGCGCTTGGCGCCCATGGCAATCCACGCCAGAACGGCGACCGCCAGGAAGAAAGGATACAACAGATACGGTATGATGCTGAGGCTGGTGATGCCCGCAATGGCTGACGCAATCAAGAGCTGCGCCCCATAGGGAATGATGCCCTGGGCGATGCAGGAGCAGGTATCGAGCAAGGAGGCACTATCGCGTGCCTCGATGCCATACTCCTCGCTGATGTTCTTTGCAATTGGCCCGGCAACGACAATCGCCACCGTGTTATTCGCCGTAGCCACATCCATCAGCACAGTCAGCAGGCCGATGCCCAGCCGCCCGCCGCGCTGCCCCTTGAAGTGCTTGCGGATGAAGGCCAAGAGCGCTGCAAAGCCGCCGCCATCCCGCATGATCGCACTGATGGAGGCCGCCAGTATCGTGACGATCATCGTCTCGAACATGCCGTTCGTACCAGCTCCCATAGCCGAGAACGCCTTCGACAGCGACGTCGTCCCCGTAGCGATGCCCAGGATAAAAAACAAGGTAATCCCTGTGCCCAGCACCAGGAAGACATTGCGGCCCGTAAGCGCCATGAGGAGAACGAGGAAATACGGCAGGGCCAGCAGCAGCGAATAATCAAACTGCCCCAGGTCCGCAGGTGCCCCCGACAAGGCCAGCACAAAGAGCACCATGAGCGTAACCACCGCCGCCGGCAGGGCCAGCTTGAGATTCGCATAGAACTTGTCCTGCATGCGCGTGCCCTGGGTCCGCGTCGCCGCGATCGTCGTGTCCGAAATGAACGAGAGATTATCGCCAAACATCGCGCCGCCGACCACCGAGCCGACCGTCAGCGGCAGGCTCAGCCCGGCATTCTGCGCCACCGAAGCGGCAATCGGCACCAGTACCGTGATCGTGCCGACGCTGGTGCCCATCGACATCGAGATCAGGCAGGCAATGAGGAACAACCCCGGCACGGCAAAGGTCCCCGGTACGAAGTTCAGCAGCAGGTGCGCCGTGCTTTCCACTCCGCCAGCGGCTTTGGCAATGCCGCTGAAGGCGCCGGCCATCAAGAAGATGAACAGCATGATCGTGATATTCGTATCGCCGATACTCTTGGCACAAAGCTGGATGTTCTCGATAAAGAGCCGCCGCCTGTTCTGGACAAACGCCACGATAAGGGCCAGGCCAAAGGCCACGACGACCGACATCACGTAGAAGCCCATCTGCCCTTCCACCGGCTCGATATACTCATACCAGATCCCCGCGCCGAGATAAAGCGCCAGAAACACCAATATCGGCAGCAGCGCAATCGCCCGCGCTTTAGGCTGCCCTGTAATCTGTTCCATAGATTCCATCATCCTTTGTCTCGAAATAACTGCATACAGCTCCCTATTATACGGCAAATGCTGCTGCCAAGGCAAGGGATGCTTAAATCTGGAAATACTTGTGCATGTCCTCATGACGGCCGATCACCAGGATGGTATCCTCCGCCACCAGCCGGGTCTGGGGGGTGATCTCGACGTTGAGCGCCCCCTTCTGCTTGATGCCCAGCACGTTCACATGGTAATTCTGACGGATCTTGAGCTCACCGATCGTGTGGTTGCACCAGTCCGCCGGCATCGGCAGCTCGTAGACCGCATAGCGGTCGCTGAGCTCAAAGTAGTCGAGCAGATGGTCATAGCCATAGCGGATGGCCGTCCAGCTCGCCAATTGCTTTTCCGGATAAACCGCCTCGTCGGCGCCGTTGCGCAGCAGGAACTTCTCGTGGATGCCGCGCGAGGCGCGCGCCACCACATATTTCGCCCCCATGTCTTTCAGCAGCGAAGTCGTCTCCAGCGAGCTCTGGAAATCATCGCCGATGGCCACGATGCACAGGTCGAAGTTGCGGATGCCCAGAGACCGCAGGAACTCCTCATCCGTACTGTCTGCCACCAGGGCATTCGTCACATAGGGCAGCACCATGTTCACCCGTGCCTCGCTCTTGTCCACTGCCATGATCTCGTGATGCAGTTCATGCAGCTTCTCGGCCACATGGCGGCCATAGCGGCCCAGTCCGATCAATAGTACCGTTTTCTTCATATTCTCTACTCTCCTAGCCTACCGTAATCTTCTCTTCTGGCAGCCGTCCCCGGTTCGGACGGTATTGGTTGTTCAGCGTATAGATCATCGTCAGCGCCCCCACACGGCCAAAATACATCAGCCCGATCAATATGAGCTGCGACGCGACGCTCAAATGCTCCGTGAGCCCGATGGAAAGCCCCACGGTCCCCAGTGCCGAGGAAGTCTCGACCATGCAGTCGATGACCGGGATCGCATCGATCTCACTGATCAGAAAGGTACTGCCCGCAAACAAGCCCAAATACAGCAGGAAAATCGTCACTGCCTGCTGCAGGCTCTGGGGGGCGATGCGCCGCTTGAAGCAGGCGATATCCGTCTTCATGCGCAGCGATGCCACAGCCGAAGCCATGAGGACAAAGGCCGTCGTGACCTTGACGCCGCCAGCCGTCGACCCCGGCGCACCGCCTGTGAGCATCAAGCCCACCAGGACGATGCGCCCGGCCTCCGTCAGCGACTCGATATCCATCGTATTGAAGCCGGCCGTCCGCGGGGTCACGGCCTGGAACAGCGCCATCAGGACCCGCTGGGACAGAGGCTCTGCCGCCAGATCGCGGAAAAAAAGCAGGGCCGCAGGCAGCAGGATGAGCAGCACCGTCATGCAGAGTATGATTTTCGTCTGCACATGATAATGCTTCCAGCGCCAGCCCTTGTCAAAAAGGTCCGCCCAGGTGATGAAGCCCAGCCCGCCGGAGATGATGAGGCCGATGATGACCAGATTGACGACGGGATCGCCCGCATAGGCCATCAAGGAGCCGCCGCCGCGCTCGCCCATGAGGTCGAAGCCGGCGTTGCAGAAAGCCGAGATCGAATGGAAGAAGGCCATCCAGAGCCCCTCCCCAAGCCCATAATCGCGGCAGAAAACTGGCGCCAGCACTGCGGCGCCTGCCAGCTCCAGACCCACGGTCAGCCGCAGGACAAACCGCAGGATACGGACGATGCCGCCGAGCTGGGAGCAGCCCCACGCCTCCTGTATCGTACTGCGCTGACGCAGATCTATCCGCCGCCCCGAAGCCATGGTAAGGGCCACAGCCATCGTCACGACGCCCAGGCCGCCGATCTGTATCAGCACCAGGATAACCGCCTGTCCCCAATGCGACCAGTAAAGTGCCGTATTCTCCACCGTCAGCCCCGTAACGCACGAGGCTGACACCGTCGTGAAAAGCGCCGTCAAAAGCGGCGCCCCGCGGCCATCATTCGTAGCCACCGGCAGCATAAGCAAAACCGTCCCCAAAAAGATCAGCAGCAAGAAACTCAGGCTGATGATTTTAAACGACGACAATCGATTTAACATAATCTGCAATCCCTTTCTGCAAATATTCCCCCAACTTATACTAGCATAGACACCCTGACTATCCCTGTCAACCAAAAATAAGACAGCCCGTAACCAAAAACGTTACGGACTGTCTTCCCCAATTCCTTATCCTATTGTTCTCTGCTTGCCGCGCTGCGGTCAAAACTGCGCCGAAAACTCCTTGCCGAGTTTTTGGCAGGCCGCGATGCCATCAGCATCCGGCGCATTCTCGATGGCCAGGCCATCATCGAACAGCTTGGCACCATCCTTGCGCGTCCGCTCGGCCCAATCCTGCATCCAGGCACCGCCGCCCCAGCCGTACGAGCCAAACAGCGCCACCGGCTTGTCTTTCAGCAAGGGCTCCAGCTCCGTGAAGAAGGGCTCGAAGCAGCCTTCCTCCAGCACCTCATCCCCCATTGCCGGGCAGCCCAGCAGCAGACCATCGTAGCTGCCGACCTCGTTGATATCGAACTGCTCCACCTCGAACAGCTTCGCCTCGCTGCCTGCCTGTGCAGCCCCTTCGGCAATAGCCTCCGCCATCGCCTGCGTGTTTCCCGTACCCGTCCAATAAATGATTGCCATCTTTGCCATGTAACAATTCCCTCTTTCTTGTCCATTTGCCTGCGGCCTCAGACCGCACGCACCAGTTCCTCAAAGCGGCGGCCCCGCTCCAGCTCGCTGCAGAAGTGCTGCGAGCAGTCCGTATAGCGGTCGAACAAAGCACGCGTACGCTCCTCGTTGGCATATACTTTCCAATAGCCGCTGAAAGCGTAATCACGTCCCTTATGCTCGATGAAACCAGCTACATCCTCCGGCGGATAGCCCAGGAACAAGCCGATCTCATGCGGAAAAGTCTTGCGCAGCCGCATGCGCAGCCGCAGGTGTTCCAGCAATTCGGCCAGCGTATCCTCACGCCGGTAGCCGTATGCTTCCAGCAGCTTCATCGCTTCCGGCTGGCGCAGCTCCTGTGACAATACGCCCGGCCGGTAAAAGAGCAGCAAGACATACTCCTCGCCCTCCGACACCCGGAACACCGATATGCCCTTGCAGCGGAAGCAGGTGGTATACGATGCCAACAAGGCATCAAAATCCTCAAAGCAGCTTTTGCGGAACGACAAGAGATTCGCCGTCTTGATTCCCAGCAGCACCGGCGCTGCATGCATGCCAAGGACCTGTTCAAAATCGTCTTTTGCCAACCATCATCACCTCTTGCAAATGATATATATTCTCATTTATGTAATCATAATAACGAAAACGTTTCTCAATTGCAAGTAGAAATTTGACTTGTCAAAATAAGGCGGACTTGACTTGTCAACGTAAAGAAACTTGACTTGTCAAAACAATACAGCGCGATCTGCACGGCAAAAATTTATAATAAATTGCAGTTTGCCGGTCAGTTCCAGCCTTCCCCTTACCGAGGGGAAGGTGGGCGCGAAGCGCTCGGATGAGGTGTATGCGTCCGTATGGAATCCCGCTACTACGAAGCTCGGGGTTCACGGGGTAGTACTTTTTCTGTTTCCGCTAAATGGACCGTACGACCAGAACTACGGACTTAGTTACCTGCTCCCGTCACCAGGTCGCGGCGTACACATCGGAGTCTAGCTTATGCGCTTACGGCCCAGTCCTGCTGCGCAGGACAGTCGCTCCAGACAGAAAGAAGCACTACCCCGTTCGCCCCTTTGGTAATGGAAATCTGAGATGGTACGAACCGTTTCTCCCGCAGCAAGCACATCGATGTAATTCGTTGCCTATCGCCGGAAAGGAACAGACTTGTTCCAACATATCGGAGGGCGAGGGGGGTACACTTTCTTCGTAGACGGAGCGACTGCCCGAACGCAGTGAGGGATGGCCCGCGGTAGATAATCACTAGAACGTCTAGATGTATTGGCGCGCCGCCGGCTTGCCCGGCGCATGTCACTAAGTACGTACAAGGGTATCCGCGCGGGTCATTTAGCGGAGCGGAGAAAAAGAGCACCCACCCTCACCCAAGCTGAGCTGCTCCAAGCCTATTTTCAGCTCGCACGAACAAACAAACTGCAAGTTTCAGTGCTCCATATTTTTTCTTCCATAGAGCCATGGCTGACTGATATGTTTGTTGAAGAATTCGATAAGCGGCCCTGTCCCGCAAGCCAGCACCAGCGTCCCGAGCCCCACGATGCTGCCGCAGGCAAAACCAAGGGAAACGGCGCAACTATCGATGAGCACACGGACTGTGCGGAAGGACAACCGGCCCTGCGTGCGCGCTGCCAAAATCCAGCCGATGGCATCATAAGGCCCCATGCCCAGCCGCGCGCTCATGTAAAACGAGCAGGCCAGGCAGGTCAGCAGCACGCCGCCCAGCAGCAAGGTTCCCCGCAGCAGCAGCGACGGCTCGCTGAATAAAGCGATTGGCGACAGCAGCGCATACCAGAAATCCGCGATGATTCCCAGCAAAAACATATTGACCAGAGTCCCCACGCGGATATAACTCCGGTCGAGCAGCAACACCGGCACGATGAGCAGCAGGTTGAAGATAATCACGCAGGTACCATAGCTAAGGCCGGATACATTGGCATAGCCCAGGTTCATGCAGGAAAACGGATCGTTGCCACACAAACTGAACCGCATGAGGACCACCGAAAATCCCATGGCCACATGCGCGCCAAGAATTGCCGCGATCCTTCTGCGCATAAAAGATTCTTTCGTTTCTTCCCAAGAAGCCGTTTCTGTCCTCCCCATAATCATCCTCCTCCAATATTTCTGCCATTATTGTATTCGCTTTGCCAAAAACAGCGCAAGCGATTTGCTCGTTTCGGGCCATTGTTGCAAAGAAATTCTTTACCTTTCAAATTTTATGAAACAATGTTTCGAAAGCAACGAATAATTTTTATCTGTTCATTTTTTTCTACATTTTTGCAGGATTTAGGATTGTTTCATCTAATTCTGTCAGATAGACTGTTTATGTGAATGAATCAGGAAAGGATCGATGTATTTATGAAAAAGATTTATGCCAAGAAAGCCGCTGGCCGCGTACTGCTGGCACTTTCGCTTATGACTGCTTCCGTCTGGAGCACGGCTCCCGCTGTGGATGCCGCCAGCCGTGCCGAGGTAGCAGCGATCCATGTGCAGAAGGCCGCCGACTTCAAGTATTGGAATGACAATTCTCCCACCATCGCCGCACTGACGCAGTTCGTGGAGAATGCTGTGAATCCGGCGAGCAAGGAGTATATTCCGCCCGAAGCCCGCATCGCTACCTTCGATCTCGATGGCACGCTGTACTGCGAGACAGCCCCCTATTATTTCCAGGAGATGATGTTCCTGCACCGTGCCCTGGAGGACAAGGACTATCAGGCGTCCCCGGAAATGAAGGCCGTAGCGGAAAAGGCAAAGCCCTATATCATGAACAAGAAGCCGATTCCCGCTGAGCTCAATGCCCAGATCTCCAAATACACCCATAAGGCCTATATGGGCATGACCCCGGACGAGTACAAGGCTTACGTCAAGAAATTCATGGACACCAACGAAGTCGACCTTTCGAACCTCAAGCGCGGCGAGGCTTACTACCTGCCGATGGTAGAGGTCGTTTCCTATCTGGAATCCAACGGCTTCACGGTCTTCCTGAATTCCGCCTGCGAGCGGGAAATCCTGCGCTGCCTGGCCGAAGATGTCCTGCACATCCCCTATTGGCATATGATCGGTTCCAATGTCGCCTACACCACTACTGCGATGAAACCTGGCGAGACGCCGGACAAGCATACCTTCGACAAGACGAAAGACAAGATTGTCCGCACCGATAAGTTCCTCGGCGAGAACGGCAAGACCAGCAAGGCCATCAGCAATATCGTCGAGATCGGCCAGCAGCCCGTGCTGTCCTTCGGCAACTCCTCCGGTGACGTCGGCATGCTCGAATATACGCTCCAGAACAACCGCTACCCGAGCATGGCCTTCTTCGTCCTTTGCGACGATACAGAACGCGAACTCGGCAATCTGGAAAAAGCCAGCAAGCTCAAAGCCACCGCGGTCAAGAATGGCTGGCATACCATCTCGATGCATGAGGAATTCAAAACCATCTATGGCGACAACGTAAAACGTACCAAATAAAAGCATCCATATAGTATAATGAAGGTGCCCGGCAATTGGCCGGACACCTTTTACTAACTTCAGGAGGGATTTCATTATGAAAGCCGATTGTGCCAACTGTCCATCACATGCCTGCTACACCAAGGGCGTCAACTGCACGGGCATTGACCGCGAAACGATTCTTGCCGCCTACAGCGAGGAAGAACGCCGCATCATGAAAGCTGCGGCGTATGTCGAAGGCACCTTTTACAGCAACATCACGCGCCTGCAGGAAATCGCCGAATTTGCCAAGGCCATGGGCTATACGAAACTCGGCATGGCCTTCTGCATCGGCCTCAATGCCGAGGCCCGCTACATTGCCCGCTACTATGAGCAGCAGGGCTTTGCCTTTTACAGTGTCTGCTGCAAGAATTGCAGCTTCAACAAAAAAGAGCTTGACCTCAAACAGGTCAAGCCCGAGCTGGCACACGAGGCCATGTGCAATCCCAAGTTCCAAGCCAGGCTCCTGGCGGAAAAAGGCACGGAGCTTTTCATCTCCTGCGGCCTCTGCGTGGGACACGATGCCATCTTCAACAGCAGCTGCCCCGGCCCCGTCACCACGCTGGCCGTAAAAGACCGGCTGCTGGCCCACAATCCCCTCGGCGCCATTTATTCGCGCTACTGGAAGCGGAAGCTGGGCATCATGGAAGATGGCGAAGTATAAGTCCGGCGCGAAAGCGGCCAGCCATCAGCCTACCCGCCGCTGCCAAAATCTGACGGACAGCAGCAGCACCATATTAAACGCCAGTATGATCAATAGCAGCAGGGCACCGATTCCGTCGGCAATGATATCCCGATCGGGGACCAGGCCTGTGCTCATGAGATACCATAGATGCACCGCCAGTGTTTCTCCCCCCGCCATGACATCGAAATCAAACCTATGGCGCGATACCGTGGTACCAGCGGTGAAAATCAGGATGGCCGTCTCGCCCAAAGCCCGGCCGGCCGTGAGGGTGATGCCCGTGAGGATGCCCGGCAGCGCCTTCGGCAGGATCACCCGCGTGATGGTCTGGAGCTTTGTCGCTCCGAGCGCCAGACTCGCCTCCCGGTAGGATTTGGGTACCGTACGGATGGCCTCCTCCGTGACCCGGACCAGCAGCGGCAGGTTCAGCAAGACCAGCGTCAAAGCGCCGCCCAGGATGCTGAACCCCAGCCCCAGCACGTTGACAAACAGTATCATGCCAAACAAGCCCAGGACAATCGAGGGCACCGTAGCCAGGCTTTCTACGGACAGGCGGATGCACTTCGTCAGCTTCGTTTCTTTGGCATACTCAGCCAGATAGATGCCAGCCCCTAACGCCACAGGGATCGAAAGCCCCAGGGAAAGTGCCAGCATGTAGAACGAGTTGAAAAGCTGCGCCCCCACGCCACCGCCAGCCAGGATATCGCTGGATTTGCCGAGCACAAAGTCCAGCGATAAGACTGGCAGGCCCCGATAGAGGATATAGCCAAGGAACACGGCCAACAAGCCAAGGATAGACAGGCCCGCAAGCCATAAGACCACCACGGCCGCTTGATTCTGCATTCTTGTATCCATCAGGCAAATCTCCTTTGTCCAAACCGCCGTACCAGAAGAATCATCGCCAGCGAAAGCAGCAGCAGGACAAACGCCATCAAGAACAGCGCATTGCCCCAGACCGAACCGAAGGGCGTATTGCCCATCTCTACCACGATGTTGCTGGTAAGGGTCGCCGTCGGTGAAAACAGCGACACCGCCAGCTGGGGTGTGTTGCCGATCAGCATCTGGACCGCCATGGTTTCGCCGATGGCCCTGGCCATAGCCAGCACCACGGCGGTCAGGATGCCTGGTGCCGCGGCGGGCAGGACAACATGCTGCACAGTCTGCCACCAAGTCGCCCCGAGGGCCAGGCTCGCTTCCTCCAGCGATGGATCCACCGCCTGCAGCGCATCGGTGCTGATGGATAATATCGTCGGCAGGATCATGACAGCCAATACCAACGAAGCTGCGAGCAAACCAAAGCCCGTCGCCTGCCCAAAGGTTTCGCGCAGCCATGGCACCAGCACCACCAGACCAGCATAGCCATAGACCACCGAAGGGATGGCTGTATAGAGATCTATCGCCGGCCGCATGATATGCTGGAGCCACGTCGGTGCCACCTTGGCCAGGAAGATCGCCCCCATGAGCCCCAGCGGCGCTCCGATAAGGATGGCCAACGCCGTCGACAAGAAGGAGCCGAGGATGAAAAACAGTGCCCCGTACTTCCCGGACAGCGGGTCCCACTGCCCGGAGAAAAAGAATTCCAGCGGGCTGACCTCGGCAAACGTCTGCAGTCCCTGCTTGCCCACCAAAAAGATGATCGCAAAGATCACGATGGACATCACGCAGGCAGCTGCGCCAAAGAACCAGCGCCCGCACGTATCGTAAAACAGTCTGCGCCGATGACCCTTATCGTTTTTCTTTGCCGCCATCTGACCGGCTGCTGCCTGTTCCATAAATTCCTCCCGCCCCTCACGCTTTTAATTTATTGATAGGGATGAAGCCCAGTTTTTCCACCTGCGTGTTCTGGAAGTCATCGCTGAGGATATAGTCGATGAACGCCTTGACCGGACCCTCGGGCTCGCCCTTCGTATACATATGGCCATAGCCATAGATGGGATATCTCCCCTCGAGGATATTCTGCGGCGAGTATTCCACGCCGTCAAACTGCAAGACCTTCACGCTATCATCGGCATAAGGCGCATCCACATAGCCGACAGCCCCCGGCGTATTGCTGACAGCTGTCCGTACCGCCCCATTGGAGTCCTGGATGATCGCGTTATCCGTAAAGGACTGCCCCGCCAGTACCACTTCGCTGATGGCCGCCCGGGAGCCAGAGGATTTGGCCCGATGGATCAGCGTGATGGCCCGGTCCTCGCCGCCGACCTCCTTCCAATTGGTGATCTGACCCGTCAAGATACCGATGGCCTGCTGCCTGGTGAGATTGTCTACCTTATTCTCCTTATCGGTGATAAAGACAAAGGGTTCCACTACGACCTTATGATCCACCAGCCCCTTGTCCTTATAGGCAGCAGGCAGATCCACATCGGAGGTGCCGATCTGTACCGCTCCCTCGGCGGCCTGATTCATTCCTGTGAACGAGCCGCCGCCAGCGACATTGACCGTCACCTGCTTGTGCTTCTCCTGAAAGGCTTCCTGTGCGGGCTTGAGGAGCGGCAGCAGCGCCGTCGACCCCGAAACGGTGACCTTGCCGGCAAGCTCTGCCGTTGCTCCCGCCTTGTCCCCCTCGGACTGGGTGCCGCAGCCTGTAAGCAGGACTGCCATGCTCATAGCCACCATTCCTAGCGAAATCATCTGTTTCATTCTGCTGAACATTTTTTCTCCCTCCAACTGATACGATTCCTGAAGGCATCTCCTTCGTTCTCCTTTATCCTAGCAGGCTCTCCCTCTCTGATTGTTGTGTCTTTGTTAATTCTTTGTAAAAACATGATATGGCCCCAGCCTTTATGCTAGAATGGACATAACTCAGAAAAAGGAGGCTGACTTCTGATGTTCCACTCCCGCATCACCCGCAGATGCCTGGCATCACTCCTCTTGGCGGCCCTTACGGCGCTGACGATCACAGGCCTATATCTGCTCCATTATTTCCACGCCTATACCATGAAAAAAGAACAGGACGCCCTCGTGCTCAATGCCCAGATCATCGAGCAGATGCTTGCGGCACAGGATTTCCAGGACTCCCATAAGTTCCCCCCGCTCTTGCAGCAGCTCAGCAACAACACAGGCCTGCGCATCACGATCCTGCGCGTGGACGGCACGGTGCTCGCAGATACCTCGGAACCAGCCGCAACCCTCGACAACCATTTCCAGCGCCCAGAGGTCCAGCAGGCTTTCGCCCACGAATACGGCACCGCTATCCGTTATAGTGCTACGCTAGGCGAGAACCGCATGTATGTAGCCATCCCCGTATATGCCGAGGACAGGCTCATGGGAATCATCCGCACCTCGAACTCCCTGGCAGCTGCCGAAGCCTCCTATCGGACACTGGAGCAGGCCCTGATCGCCGCCATCTTCCTGTCTATTGCCATCGCCCTCCTCCTGGCCATCTGGCTGGCCAAACGGCAGGTTGCTCCGCTCAGGCGCCTAAGCCACGATGCCGCCATCATTGCCCATGGCAACTACGGCCATCGCATCACTTGGCACTCGGAGGACGAATTCGGGCAGCTGATCCAGACCATCAACCTGCTGACCGAAAACCTCGGCCGCAGGATTGCCGGGGCACGGGCTGAAGCCGAGAAACTCAGCTTGGTGCTGGAGCAGATGGACAATGCGGTCATGCTCATCGACAAGCAGGGCCATATCACCGACACCAACCGCAAAGCACAGGAACTGTTCGGCCTTGGAAGCCAGCCGCTGAAGTGCCATAGCATCCACCTGCTGGGCAGTGCCGGACTTTCCGAGACCGCCCAGCGTGTAAGCCGCAGGCAGCAGCCCGAGACCATCACCTATGTGCACAGATCTGGCCAGCAGGCGGCAAACGCCAGCCATACCTTCACGATTTTCCTGACGCCCTTCCCCGGCAGGGATGCCTCCGAGATCCTGGCGGTCTTCCACGATATCTCCCTGCTGCAGGAAATCAACGAACGCCAGGCGGAGTTCATCAGCAATGCCGCCCATGAGCTCAGTACACCGCTGACATCGATTTCCGGCTTTGCCGAAACCCTTTTGGAGGATGACTGCCGCCAGCCGGAGCTGACGCAGCATTTTGCCCAGGTCATCTATGACCAGTCCCAGCGCATGAACCGCCTGATCCAGGACCTCCTGCAGCTGGCCCGGCTCGAAACCCTCAGCCAGCGCCAGGACCTCTGCCTGACGCCTGTTCCCGTACAGGAGGCCATCTGCGCCGTCCTCTCCCAGCTGGCCCCCTCCTTCCAAGAAAAAAAGCAGACGGTCCTGTTCCCGTCTGCTGAAGATGACTCCTTGAAGGAGCTGCAGGTTGCTGCCATCCCTGAGTTATTCCGCCAGATTCTCCGCAATCTGCTTGAAAACGCCAACAAATATACACCGGCCGGCGGCAGGATCAGCATCGGCCTTGAGGCCACACCCCAAAGGCTGGCCATCCGCATCACCGATAATGGCATCGGCATTGCCCCCGAGCATCTGCCGCGGATCTTTGACCGCTTCTACCGTATCGACAAGGCCCGGGCCCGCAGCACCGGCGGCAACGGCATCGGCCTTTCGCTGGTCCATTACCTGACGGAGCTCTTCCATGGCTCCATCCAAGCCGAAAGCACCTTGGGCCAGGGCACGACCTTCACCCTGCATTTCCCGCCGTTCAATCCCCAGGCTTGACCTGGTCCCGGCTTGCCGGGCAAGCCGGTTTCTTTTGCTGGATGCGCGCTGCCGTTTCCCGGTAGATGACCCATTCGGCGATGTTCACGGCATGGTCGCCGATCCGCTCGAGGAACCGGGCGATGAACAGCAGCTGCGTGATGCGCTTCTGCCGCGCCGCCTCCGTCGTCACGAACTCGGACAACGCATAAAACGCACGCGCGAAGACCTCGTCCATCTTCTTGTCCAGCCTGCGGACCTCATCAGCCAGACAGACATCATGCTCCCGGTAGGCCCGCATCGCCTTGGCCACCATTTCCACCGCGCAGGCTCCCAGCAGCTGCACCCATTTCATCCGTTCACTGTCCAGCGGCACCGTGACGTTCTGGACGGTCTTGGCGATATCGTAGGCATGGTCGCCGATGCGCTCGATATCTGTCGCTATCTTGAAGCCCGCCACAATGACACGCAGATCGTGGGCAATGGGCTGCTGCTTGGCAATCAGCAGGATGCAGCTGTCCTCGATATCGACGATCATATCATCCAGGACATCGTCTGCCTGCATCACTTCACAGGCCAGCTCCGCATCTCCCGCCAGCAGGGCTTCCATGGCCAGCTGCACCTCTGTGCAGGCCTTATCGCCCATCACCGCCACTTTTTCCTGTATGATATCCAGCTCATGGATGTATTCCTTCCGCGTCTGTTCCATATCAGCCAAACCTCCCAGTGATATAATCTTCCGTCTTCCTGTCCTGCGGATTGGTAAAGATCGTATCCGTCACATCATGCTCGATGAGCTTCCCGTTCAGGAAAAATGCCGTATAGTCCGAAACGCGTGCCGCCTGCTGCATATTGTGGGTGACCATCACGATGGTATAGGCCTGCTTGAGTTCCTGGACCAGTTCTTCGATCTTCATGGTCGAGATGGGATCGAGCGCCGAGCAGGGCTCATCCATCAGCAGCACCTCCGGTTCGACGGCCAGTACGCGGGCAATGCAGAGACGCTGCTGCTGGCCGCCGGACATCCCCATAGCCGGCGCCTGCAGGCGGTCCTTCACCTCATCCCAGAGGGCTGCCCGCCGCAGGCTGCGCTCCACGATCTCATCCAGCCGCTTCTTATCCTTCAACCCGTGGACACGGCAGCCATAGATGACATTCTCGTAAATGGACAGCGGGAACGGATTGGGCCGCTGGAACACCATGCCCACGCGTTTGCGCAGGGTGACGAGATCCGTATCCTCCGCATAGATATTGACGGCATCAAGCTCGATCCTGCCATCGATACGAACGCCGCCGATCAGATCATTCATGCGGTTCAGCGTCCGCAGGAAGGTCGACTTGCCGCATCCCGATGGGCCGATCAAGGCCACGACACAGTTTTGGGGAATCTCCAGGGACACATCATACAGGGCCTGCTGCTCGCCATAATAGAGATTCAGATTGCTTGTCATCATTTTCATCTTGGGGCCTCCTCTGTTTTTCGGTTACCCCAAGCATAACAAAAGCGCAACCATGAAATGTTGCGCTTTTGTTATATTCTTGTTAAGAGTCATCAACACCGCGCGAAGCGGTAGCCTACGCCACGGACTGTCTCGATCCGCTCGGAAAGGCCCGGCCTTTCCCCCAGCTTCGCCCGCAGATGGCGGATATGGACATCGACGGTGCGGGTGTCGCCATAGTATTCATAGCCCCAGATCCGCTCCAGCAGCTCATCCCGGGAAAAGGCCCTGCCGGGGCTCGTCACCAGAAGTTTCAGCAATTCAAACTCCTTGGGCGTCAAGACGAGTTCTTCCCCCGCCAGCCAGGCCTGATAGGAGGAAAAATCCAGCCGCAGGCAGTCGATCTGCAAGGTCTCCTCCTGCGGCCCCTCCTGACTGGAGCGGCGCAAGACCGCTTTCACGCGCGCCATCAGCTCGCGGACGGAAAAGGGCTTGACCACATAGTCATCCGCCCCTAATTCCAGCCCCAAGACCTTGTCGATTTCCTCGGCCTTTGCCGTCAGCATGATGATGGGAATCCTGGCCGTCCTTTTATCAGCCTTCAGCCGCCTGCACACTTCCAGCCCGTCAAGCCCCGGCAGCATCAGATCCAACAGGATGAGATCCATGCCCTCCGCCTTTGCCAACGCCTCCTGGCCATCCTCCGCCATCAATGCTTCATAGCCATGCTTTTGCAGCTGGAACGCCAGCAGCTCCCGTATGCTCTGCTCATCGTCTACTGCTAAAACCTTCATCGGCACCACCTCTTGGCATCATTTGCATTCAAACCGGTATTTCTGCTCTGCCTGGGGATATTTCGCATGATCCACCTCGCTCATGAACATGGCTAGCGGCCGACAGAATATGCCATAGTCCCCATAAAGCGCCTGATACACGCAGTACAGCTCCTCCGTTTCGGTATGGATCACCGGGCAGGCGATGATCTTGTAATCGTTGTGTTTGAAATGCTGCCATATCTCGCCCGCCTGCGGGATCGGCCGCCCATATTGTTTATCCATCGGTTTCCTCCATAATCTTTTTCAGCAATCCTTCCAGTTTTGCCTGGTACTGTATATTATCTTCCACAAAGCGCTTCCGTGGCCCTTTCCAATGGCTTTTACTCGAGGCACGACGTGCCTTCTTCCCCAGATGGCGTTCCATCAGCAGCCGCTCGATATTTTCATTGGTATACTGCCAGCCATTCTGGTGAATAGCATACGCCTTCTTGCCCAAAGCCATGGCTGCCACTCCATAATCCTGCGTAACCACCAAATCGCCAGACCGGCAGCAATTGACCAGTGCAAAGTCCACCGCATCGGCTCCCGCGCCGATTATCTTTACCTCGCTATAAGCAGACTGCAGGATGTGATTGGTATCGCATAGCAAAACCACTGGCACCGAATATTTTGCCGCCACTTCTTCTGTTTCCTTGACCACCGGGCAGGCATCTGCATCGACAAATATTTTCATAGCGAAGCTCCTTGTCTTGGATTTGCCAGGGCCAGCTTTTCTGCGGCGGTGGTGTTGCCGCCCCGCATAGCCAGCACCACCCCGCTGGCAATAAGGGCAAAACCTGGCGCAAAATAGCTGGTGATTGCCTCGCCGAGCAGGAAATGCCCCAGCAGCGTTCCCACCACCGGCTGGAAGAACATGAAAAGGCCGCCGATAGAGGCATCCATATAGGTAAGGCCCTTGCTCCAAAGGACAAAGCCGGCAGTCGTGGAAACCACTCCCACATAGAGCACCGAGCCCCCTATCTCCGGCCGGGCCAGCGCGGCAAGATCCGCTTCAGCAGCCAGCCACCAGAGGCCATAAGGACTCAGCGCCAAAAAGGCAATCAGCACACTGTAAAAAGTCAGGGCAAACACCGAATAGCGGCTCAGCAGCTTGAGCAATATGGACATCAGGGCCCAGGTAACGGCGGCAATACTGAGGTAGAGCCCGCCCAGCAGGCTGCCGCTGCGCATATTATCGGGATCAACCACGATGAGCAGTACCCCAACGGTGGCCAGAACCACCGACAACAAGCGGCTGAGATTGAACCGCTCATGGAGCAGCAGACAGCCAAAGACCACCATGAACGCCGGGGTAGCTGCTGTTATGACAGACCCCATTTGCGCAGAAGTCAGCATGGTGCCGGATTCCTGGGTGACAATCGACAAAGTGTTTCCCGTAAGGGCCGAAAGCAGGAGCAGTTTCCAGTCCTTGCGCTCGATCTTCCACGAGATTTTTTGCTGGTACATGAGAAATACCAAGGGGATAAGCGCCACGCCATACCGCATCCAGACCAAGGCCACAGGCGTAATAACCCCTGTCGTCAGCCGGACGGCGATGAACATGGCGCCCCAGATACTGCCCGCCAGTGACAACAGTACCGAGCCGATAAGCAGATTACGCAATAGATTCCTCCTCCTTTGTTCCTCGATTATAACGCGTTGCTGGTATAAAGTAAATCCAGCCCACAGAAACAGCCGGCAGGTTGACCAGTCAATTTGACCAGTCAACCTGCCGGCTTACAGAGAACTGCCACGAGCAGATATCGCGTCAGGCCAGCCAGGCTGCCAGTTTCCCCATGCGCTCCCCATAGGCCACGAACAGATCCCGGAAGGATCCGATATCCTGGCTCATGCCCACAGGGCCGAGATGGATGATTGGCTTGCCATAAGCCTTGCCCCCCGAATAAGTCATCATGCCCTGCACCATCATGAATGTCAGCATTTCCCGGATCGCATTTTCCCCGCCACCGTGGATATACTGCTCCGTGGCAAAGGCTCCGCCCACTTTATAGGCCAGATCCAGCTTGGAGCCTTTCTCCTCGAGCCAGGTTTTCATTTTAGCGGTGACCGAAGCCATATAGGTAGGCGAGCCGAGGATAATAAGGTCTGCTTTTTCGATATATTCCGCATCCGCCTCATCGATATGAAAACAAGCAGGCTGCAGGCCTGCCCTTTGCACGCCTTCGGCGATAAAGGCGGCCGCCTTTTCCGTGGTATGCGTGCGCGAATCATAGAGGATGGCCGCCAACAATGGCCCCCCCTCCTCCTGTCCGCTGCAGATTGCCGAGCCGGCAGCAAAAGTATCAAGATACATGGGCCAAACACCAGAGCTGTGGCACGCATCCAGGGAACAATGGCACAGATTGAAATACGCTACGCCAAGATTTTTAAGCTCTTTAACGGTTTGACTGACACACGCCTCGCTGGCCCCTGCCAGATGAATGCCGCCAACCACACGAAGGACTTGCTTTCCCGTCCGCGCCTTGACGGCTGCCACCATATTCACAATTCCCCTATGGGAGCAGCCTACGACCATGCAGAGGCCATTTCCCTCCTCCAGCAGCAAGCAGATCTCATCGGTAAAGGAATCCGGTTCCTTCGCTGCCCCACGCACGAATTTTTCAGGGATATGCTCAAAGTCCGTCGTTCGCGCAAAACCAGTGAAGAGGGTTGCATGATTGTCCAGCCTTATCATATCCTGGCATTCGCGCTGCTCGATACCCCAGGCAGCCAGATCGTCCGCCGTAAAGCCGCAGCCCTTATACAGGTATTCATCCTTCTCCCGATCATAGGAATACTTCTCCTGCCAGAAATCCGGGCCGGTATAAAGCACCTTGGGCTTTACGTGCGCCAGCAGCGCAGGGAACCCACCCGCATGATCATAATGGGAGTGGCTCAAGGCGACAAAATCCACGGCAAATAGGTCTACACCCATCTTCTCCGCATTGCGCCAGGCCGCCCCGGTATGCCCGCAGTCGAAGAGGAACTTGCTCTCCGGGGTCTCGACGTAAAAGGAAAGGCCATGCTCCCCCTCCAGTTCCCAAGGCTTTTCCTCCACCCAATCATCAATCAGGACCCTTAACGTATATTTTGCTTCATATGCCATGACAAATGCCTCCAATGGTAAATCAATATGTAAACATCATAAAGCATACGCCCAAAGCTGTCCAGCGCAGGACCTCTGCCACCCCCGCGAATATTCCCGATAAATAATCAACAGCAGTGCCTCTTATCCCATGTAGCGATGGGCAAAGCAAAGCCGTTTCCAGCCCAGCAAGGCGCAAGCGCCGGCTGCGGTTATGCCGAAAAAATGAACTTCGGGCTGGATATCCAAATAATCTACGATGGTTCCATTCGCCAGCGTACTGCCCGTGCAAAAAATGATATCCGCATAGTTATGGATGATATCGTCTTTTACCGCCTGATCCGCCCCGTCCTCTATCGTTATACCGGATTTTACCTGGCCAATGTTTTGGGGATTCAGATCCAGGACACGTACCTCGTAGGGGGATTTTGCCAGCATCTCCAGTATCGCTGGCTGAAAGCCTACCTGTGCAATGCGTTTGACACAGGGATAATATTCGCGCAGATACGCTGAAATATCCGCAGCACATTGCTCAGGTCCATCGTTATGGCAATGTGACGTACCGGTACACAGCCCAATAGAAGCCATCACTGCATTGACAGCCGCCAGAAATAAGCTGCGGTCATGACGGCTGCCCTCGATGTCCATACAGAGGATTTCCTTTAGCGGCCCATGATATTCAGCGGGGGCATCAGTAAAGGCCTGTCCTTTATAGCCACGATATTCAGCCTGGATCATGACATCCTTTCCTGTAAGTATCGGAAAGTCGTGCCGTTTGACGTTAGCGCCAATAGCTTCCGCAGGAGTGAGCGCCCGGCAGACAATATCGATAGCATCGTCTTGGATATGATAGCGCTGTAACACAACAGCAAAGCGTGCACGCAAGGTTTGATATAGTTTTTCTTGAGTCATAGCGTTCTCCTTTACAACAATGAAGCAGGTGTCAATCCCAAAAATTCCTGCACCGTCTCATTCCACCCATGCGTAAACAACTCCGCTGCCGGAACGATAGCTTGCAGTTTCCCCTCCAGCAGAATACCGATCCTATCCGCCAGCCGCCGCGCTTCATGGAAATCATGGGTGACAAAGAGGATCGCGCAGTCATAACGCTGCCGTATTTCATCGAGCAGCGTATAGAGTCCCTGCTTGGTAACGGGATCGAGGGCAGAAAACGGTTCATCAAGCAACAGCAAGGGCGGATGCGTAATCAAAGCTCTAGCCAGCGCAGTGCGCTGCTGCTCGCCACCACTTAATGTCAGCGGATATTGCTCCAACAGGTGACCGATGCCAAAACGCTTGGCAATCGCCTGCACCTCGTGCAAGCAGCTTTTCTTGTCCACCCCGCGCATCTTCAGACCATAGGCAATATTCTCCCCCACCGTCATATGTGGGAACATGCAATATTCTTGATAAAGATAGCCGATGTTGCGTCTGTGCAACGGAATGCGATGCAGATCCCTTCCCTTAAACAGAATCTGGCCCTCAGCCGGCTGGTGAAAGCCCGCAATCGTTTCCAACAAAAGCGTCTTGCCCGAACCAGTTTCGCCAAGGATGGCCAGGACCTCCCCGGAGCCAAGCGCGAAATCAATGGAGCAGAGGGCAAAAGAACCTCGCTGCAAAGAAACCTGCTGGACAGCCAGCAGCCTTTCACAAGAAGGATTCATAGCGGCACCTCCCAGGCGATCTATGCGTCAAATAATTGGCTGCTGCCAGCGACAGCGCCGACAACACTAACAACATAAAGGCACTTGCCATAGCACTGTCTAAATCGTTAGCACTGACATTCAAATAAATATTCCCAGGCAGCGTTTCCGTTCTCATCCGGGTAACACCTACCAACATCAAAGTAGCGCCGAATTCGCCCAAGGCCCTTGACCAGATCAGCACAAACGAACCAATCAGCGACGTCCTGCACAGTGGCAGCAGGATGGTCCGGAACCGCTGGAAAGACGAAGCCCCCAGCAGCCCAGCTGCCAGCTCCATCTTGCGATCTACGCGCTGGAACGACATGACACAGAGTTTTATGGCAAAGGGCAAATTGACAACTAATTGCGCTAAAATGATACCATTGGTATCAAAAACAACCGGCAGCCCCGCTTCCTTCAAGGCTTTACCCACAGGCATAGAAAACAATAGCAACAGGCTCAGCCCTAAGACAATGTAGGGAAGCGACATCGTCAATTCCAGCAGCACTTCGATTGCCCCCCGCCCCGGCAGGGACTGACGGGTCAATACATAAGCGGCTGGAATAGCCAGAATAAAACAAAAGATTGTCGAAAGGCAGGCGCTTTTGATGCTAAGCGTCATGGCAAAAACACTTTCTACATGATTGAAATACGCAGGCAGCTTTTGCAGACCATCGAAAAGAATCAAAAAGATATTACCGCCAAGGAACAAGAAAACCAGCAAGGTGAGAAACAGGCATACCGCTCCAAACGGATCAAAAGGTACCTGTCTCATGGTACCAGCTCATAGCCGAAGGAGGCCCAGATGGCATGGACTTCTTCGCTGTCCAGGAATACGGCAAAGGCATCGGCAGCTGGATTATCTTTGCTAAAGCTCAAATGCGCTGCAGGGATCGTCTTGCCATAGGCATCCATTTCCTCTGTGGGAACAACTTCCACACCGTTCTCACAGTTCTCCTTCCAGATAATGGCAGCATCAGCCTCCTGCAAAGCCAGAAGTGTTGCCATCTGCGGCGCAGTTGTAGTCGTCGAAACAATGTGCAAAGCCTCAAATATCCCCGCATCATCAAAGGCCTTTTGGGCTATCTTGCCGATTGGCGTGGCCTTAGGATCCCCCATGACCACACGGATCCCCGCTTGGCTTAAATCCTTAAGACTATGAATATGCTTTGGATTCCCCTGACTGACAGCCAGCACCGGAATATGCTTGACCAACGGCTTGCTTCCAGCCACATAATCTTTTATTGGCTGGATTTCCTGCGCTGAGCCTGCGATAAAAAAATCCCCTTCTGCCGTTGTCTTGATTTGCGTTTGGATTTGAGCTGCATTGGCATAAGTCACCTGCACATCACAACCGGTTTCATCCCGAAAGGCGTCCGCAATCTGTTGAAAAGGCTTCTGCATACCAGCCCCGCAATAAACGCGTAAGGTTTGACCGGTCAACTTTCCTGTACTTATTGCTGCAGCCGGATCATACTCCGTTTTAGCCGGGCCACTGCCACAGCCAATCAAAGCCATGCTAGCCAGCAGCGCCAGACTGCCAGCAAGAATCAAATTTTTCCCATTCACGTAAAACAACCCCTCCTAAAAAAAAACACGCTCCCGAAGGAACGTGCAAAAAATACACAAAGAAACAGACAGTATTCCACTGCCTGCATTTTTTCCTTCTCAAACACGGAAAGCCAGCCCGTTTCCAGCCTGACTCGGGAGCCCCTAGCTCCGGCATCAGCCACATATACCTGCCGTACGTAGCCGCTGATGCTTGGAAAACGCATATGCTTTTGTTGAACCAGCACTGATTCATTGGCATTATAGCATTTATAGCCTATTTTGTCTGTAACATTTTACAACAATCTTTACTTTTCTCTTCCCGCTTCATTCCACTCCCTAACATCGTTATGCAGATCCTGCCAAGGTTCCAGGCAAGATTCCTGCCTCAGCTGATTTGACATGTCAAAAAATCAAATCACGGTTGACATCCATCAGCCTATTTGCTAAAATCAATACTCGTATCGGACGGCAAGCAATCGCCTGCTTGCCAGATAAGGTGTCCATAGACACCGGAACGGGTTATTCAGGCCAGATAAGATCGCCTTCTTATCTGGCCTTATTTTTTTCGAAAGGATTTTAAACACATGCTAAAAGGTTATCTTCTGCTCGCCATCGCTATCGCCCTGGAAATTGTTTCCACCTCTATGCTGAAAGCCTCCTGCGGTTTTACCAAACTAATGCCCAGCGTTGCTTTCATAGCGGGAATGGGAACCTGTTTCTACATTTTTTCCAAATCCTTGCTGCTGCTCCCCCTGGGCATTGCCTATGCAATATGGGCTGGCGTCGGCACAGCTCTTACGGCGCTGGTGGCGGTATTTATCTGGCATGAACAGATGGACCTTACCACCGGCTTGGGCATCTTGTTCATCATCATAGGAGTGATCCTGTTAAACATCCGCAGCATCACCAGTTGATAGCGGCACATCATCCCAGCCAGGACGCCCCATAGCGCAGCATGCCCTGCACCACCATGCGCATCAACATTCCCCCGCTAGCTTCAATGGTCAATTCTCCATCATGGTTCCTGGTACAATTCCAGCAAACAGCAATCTTGTTTGACTCGAAATCAAGTGTGGTTAATAGCCACCGTGGGTTCGAATCCCACCCTCTGCCATTGAGATTAAAGGGTTCGCGCGTTTTTGTGCGTGTCTTTTTTGCTGTCTGTTTTTCGCGTTCAGCGGGTTTAGCGTATACAGTATTTTGCCGTCAAAGGGCGCTTAGGGCTATTTCGCCTGCATTTTTGCAGGCGCGATAGTCCTCTTTTTTATGCGCGGGTTGTGGACACGACAGTCGGCTGACCGGTCAAATTTTAATGAAAGAAACTGGTCAAGGTCACCGTATCTTGCGCTTTGTTTTTTCCTGTCCCAGGCTGACGATATTTTTCGCGTCCCCGTCGAGCCAATGGCTGACGGCGGCTTTGCCCTCCTCGTCGATATGGGTATAGATATCCATGGTAATCTGGATGGTCGAGTGCCCAAGCTGCTCATGAATATCCTTGAAGTCAAACTGCCCCGAGGCCTTCATGCGGCTGGCCATATCGTGGCGCAGCATATGGAAGGTGGTCTTGATGCCCAGTTTGCGGCGGATATTGCAAAAGTCCGAGGAAAATTTAGCAGGATTGATGTATTTCCCGTTTTCCCCGGTAAACACGAGGTCGGGTTGCTCCCAGTGCTCTGCCTGCAAGCGTTTGGCGGCCTGCATGGCCTTGTAGCGGGAAAGCTCCTGACAAAGGGCGGCGGGAATAAAGAGGTCCCGCTTGCTGGTGGCGGTTTTGGGTTCGGCCATGTACACAGGCGCGTCCTCCCCGACCTTTTTGATGCCGTTGACCAGGGCATGGCGCACGCGGAGCCTGCCGCCCGTCAAATCAATATCCGCCCAATGGAGGCCCAACAGCTCGCCGCGCCGCAAGCCGGTGAAAAATTCGGTCAGCAAAAGATACCGCCAGCAATAGTAAGGCGACTCTGCCGCAAGCAGCGCCTCCCTATCCTCGCGGGGTGGCCGCACAAAGGGCTTTTTCGGCTGCCGCTTGGGAAGTTCCAAATCGGCGGCAGAATTGTCGGGAATGAGTTTTAATACCGTCTACTCCCACGAATACGAAGGCGAGGACACCTATCTGACCGAAACGACCGAAGACGGCTTTATTGTGAGCTAGTATATCACCTCGTCCATAGATAGCATAAACAATCGTCAAAGATGATTATTGCCAATCTGGGCGAGGCGGTACACGAGAGAAAGGCGCGTTTCATGCGCATATTTATCAATCCTGGCCACGCCCTCGGCGGTGACCCTGACCCCGGCTGCATAAATCCCGCCCTGACTTTGCGCGAATGCGACCTGGCCCTGACCTACGGCTCCCTCTGCGGCAAATACCTAGAGGCCGCAGGTTTAGAAGTCAAACTCCTCCAAAGCCATAACCTCTACGGCGAAGCCCCCGGCTACCCTTGCGTCGTAGACGAGGCCAACAACTGGCCCGCCGATATCTTCCTCAGCATCCACGTCAACGCCGGCGGCGGACGCGGCGCAGAAACCTACTGCTACGACCTGCAAGGCGCGGGCGGAAGACTCGCCCGCGCCATCCAAAACCAGCTCGTAAAAACCCTTTCCCCCTTTGACCCAGACTACAAAGACCGCGGCGTAAAAGCCCATCCCTCCTTCTGTGTCCTGCGCAACACCACTATGCCCGCCGTCCTCATCGAAACCGGCTTTATCGACAGCGAGGACGTAAACCTCCTCACCCGCCACGGCGACGACATAGCAAGATCTATCGCACGAGGGGTGACGGATTACGCAAATTTTCTTGTCCGTGCGTAGGTGAGGTAGTATAATAAAGCTACAAACGATATAGAGAGTAGCCCACGGGGTTACATCAAAAGAGAGTCTCCAGCTTGGTAACCTGTGAGACTCTTTTATTTTCCTATTAACGTAACAACCACAAATTACGCATATTGTGAATAAGAAATATCCATTTACTTCTCTCCAATATAATCCTATGCATGGCAAAAATGTAGATATCGTCGATGACGGACAGGCTGAGTCCATTCCTGTGTTGTGGATTATTGCCAGGTATAACAATTTAGCCTGCAATTAGTAGTTTAAATTCACGTATAGTCAAATCTTTTCAGAAACAATCATGTAATGCGATTAATATTGATTGGGAGAGAGGATTTCTAATCCGTATAACGAATATAGATATTCGGGAGGAATATGTATGAAACTTTTACAAATAATTATTTCAACATTTGTTTTTCTTGCACAGGTTACAATTGCAAGTGCTAGTCCTGTACCGTTATGTAAAGATGGTTCTCGAATGTTCAACCATGAGGTATCATCCTTAATCAGTCGCAATGCTCCACAATACCGATTACATGAATTAGAACACTACGGAAAGTCAAAAGATAATAAATATGATTGCTATTATACGTATTTAGGTGCAATAGAACATGCAGCCGTTATAATATATTTTGATGATGAGAAAATTTATGCAAAAAAAATAAAAGTAAAATGGTTAAGAAACGATCAATCAGCGGCTATAGCAGCCTCACACGCAATGACTGCCATACAAGTAGCATTAGATATTCAAAGACCAGAACTAATTATTTTAGGCAATAGAATGAAAGAATCCAACGGCAGCGGTGCTGTTTGGTGTCCCAATTTAAGAAAAACATTCATAGCATGGATAGCTCCATCTCCGGAAGATGCAAGATACAATACTTTCACAATAGTTGCTGACGATAGAGAAATTATGTAGATAGAACAATATAGTAGGATGATTTTGATATGAAAACAATAAAAGTTGTGTATTTTTTTATTTTTATGACCATATTGACGATATGCACAGGCTGTGGTGAAAAAGGATTATTGGGCATTATTGATAAAGAATCAATCTCTACTGAGGCAAAAAACATTTCCATCCGTAATTCACATTCAACGCTAAACATCAACCTTCCCTTTGACCTATCAAATGAAAAAAAACCAAACTTATCTGGTGACATCGCACCGTATATAGGTAATTCTTTTAACAAATTTGGGAGTAATCAGTATGTTGCTGTTAGAATCTTAGGATATAGTTTTGATGTCGACTCTATAAGCAAAGACTATGGCATTAAATTTAATATAAACTTGGATAATATGATAAACGCTGCAAAGAACAATGTGACGAAATTAAAAAATGCAGAGAATGTAAAATTTGATAACCCCAAAGACATTATAATAAATGATCAAAAAATGACACATATAACTGGCTCATACACATATAATGATAAAAAAATTCATTTGAATGCTATGTAGATTTAATTATATTTATAAAAGGTGCAGATTCTTGGGAAATAACTATAATTGGAAAAAATGATGATGATATAAGCAAAAATTGTGCAAAAGATATGATTAATAGCATAAAAATCAATTAAAAGAGGTGTTAGGGTTGTTTTGTTATCGCTGTGGACATAAGTTAAGAGATGACGCAAATTATTGCAGTTTTTGTGGAACTCCAGTTGATAAAACAGGAGAAACTTCTACTCAAAAAGACTATCAACTCCAATCAAATCCATCTAAACATGATACGGTTGATGTAATTATTGATGCCAAAAACGAATCTGAAAACAAAAAACAGATATTGTAGATGAGATTTGGAATGGGAGTTTATAGATTTTTAAAGGAATAGGAAAAACTATATTATATCTCATAATTTGTATGATTTTGGTAAAAACAATCATTAGTATATTATCAGTAGCATCAGGAAATGATCCTAACAAATTCCTTTTACTAACTACTATATTCTGGGGTATATTTTATGGTTTAATTGGTGGATATTTCCTTTGGATTATTTCTTCTCAATTATACAAAAAAGATGAATGTATATGGAAAAGAAGGAGTATCTATCCGCTCTGTATAACAGCTGGTGTTTTAGGAGGAATTTCATGGGTTTTCATTGTAGGAATAATTCTTTTTATAGTGATAA